>JBAXJZ010000147.1:0-8857 GCA_037137595.1 Burkholderiales bacterium
CCCGGGCTACCTGCCCCGCGATGCCGCGACCCGCCAGAGCACGCCGGCGGCGCCCGCGCGCGGCGGCTGGGCCGCGCTGCTCGAGGCCGAGGTCGCGCAGATCCTGGCCGCGCAGTCGGCCCGCGGCGGCGAGCCGCCGGCCGCCTCCGACGTGATGGACCAGCTGACCCGGACCTTCGAGTCGACGATCATCCGGACCGCGCTGCGGCACACCCGCGGCCGCCGGATCGACGCGGCGCTGCGGCTGGGCATCGGCCGCAACACCATCACCCGCAAGATCCAGGACCTGCACCTCGAGGACGACTGACCCGGTCGGGACGGGCCGCCGGGTCCGTCCCCGTCACGCGTCGGCGATCTCCACGGTCACCGGCGCGTGGTCCGAGGGCTGCGGCAGCTTGCGCGGCGCGCGGTCGATCGAGCAGGCCCTCACCGACGGGGCGAGCGGCGAACTCACCAGCAGGTGGTCGATCCTGAGCCCGCGGTTCTTCTGGAAGCCGAGCTGCCGGTAGTCCCACCAGCTGTAGGTCTTGGGCGGCTGATCGAAGAGCCGGTAGGCGTCGTGCAGGCCGAGCCCCAGCAGCGCGGCGAAGCGCTCGCGCTCCGGCGCCGAGCACAGCACCTGGCCGGCCCAGGCCTCGGGGTCGTGCACGTCGCGGTCCTCGGGCGCGATGTTCCAGTCGCCGCCCACCACCATCCTCGGCCGCGCGGCCAGCTCCTCGCCCAGCCAGCCGGTCAGCGCGTCGAGCCAGCGCAGCTTGTAGTCGTACTTGTCGGTGCCCACCGCCTGGCCGTTCGGCACGTAGGCGCTGGTCACCCGCACGCCGCCGAAGGTCGCCGTGATCAGCCGCTTCTGCTCGTCCGGGAAACGCGGATTGCCCACCTGCAGGTCCGCCGCGTCCCAGCCGCGGTCGGCGCGCCACAGCAGCGCCACGCCGTTGTAGGTCGGCTGGCCGGAGAAGACCGCGCGGTAGCCGGCGGCCTCGATCTCGGCCACCGGGAACTTCTCGTCGACCAGCTTGGTCTCCTGCAGGCACAGCACGTCGACCGGGTTCGACGCGAGCCAGCCGAGCACGTGGGGCAGGCGGACCTTCAGCGAGTTGACGTTCCAGGTGGCGATCTTCATCGGGGACGGGTAGGAGGAGGGGACTTCGTGGGCGGCCGACGGACCGGCCCGAAGGGGCCGCGACGCCACCGCGATGCTACCCGCAAGCCGTCGGCCGGCCCGGTTCCGCGGCGGGCGCCGACGCCGGCGCGCCGAAACGCGCCGCACCACGCGGACGTGACGGATTCCGCATCATGGTACCTGTCGTTGCACGATACGGGATGTCCAACCGTCGTCTGCAATTACGACGGGTTTCGCTTGTTTGTCCTGGACACATTCCCGTATAACGCACTGCAGCAGCCGGCGCACCCCAGCCGGCCGACAGCGACCGCCGATCCGCGGAACGCTGCCGCGTGCCGAATCCGCCCGTGACCCCCTCGGGCGGGCACCACCGCGAATGCCCGATCCGACGACGCGCCGAGGCGCGCCGGTGGAGCGGGTCGTGCCGTCGGACGAGGCGGACGGTTTGCGCGCGTGTACCCTCGGCCGCCCCGTTTCCAGAGAACCCTGAGGACCCATGCAAGCGACCCTGACGACCCTGCTGGCCACCGGTGCCGACGACGCCCCCGCGATCGGCGCGCCCGGCCGCCGCGCGAGCACCTTCGGCGAGCTGCGCGCGCTGATCGCCGCGACCCGCGAGCGGCTGAACGCGCTCGGCATCGGCCGGAACGACCGCGTGGCGATCGTGCTCGACAACGGCCCCGAGATGGCGACGTGCTTCATGGCCTGCGCCTGCTCGGTGACCAGCGCGCCGCTGAATCCGGCCTATCGCGCCGAGGAGTTCGAGTTCTACCTGTCCGACCTCAAGGCGGCTGCGCTGATCGTGTCGCAGGGCTCGGGTTCGCCGGCCGTGGCCGTCGCCGAGAAGCTCGGCGTGCGCCTGCTGGAGCTGGTCGCCGACCCGGCCGCGCCCGCCGGCCAGTTCACGCTCGCGCCGCGCGACGGCGACGCGACGCCGCGCGCGGCCGCCGCGCCGGGCGTGGCCGAGCCCGACGACGTGTCGATGGTGCTCCACACCTCCGGCACGACCTCGCGTCCGAAGATCGTGCCGCTGTCGCAGCGCAACCTCGCGGCCTCCGCGCAGAACATCCGTTCGACGCTCCAGTTCACGTCGAAGGACTGCGGCCTGAACATCATGCCGCTCTTCCACATCCACGGCCTGATCGCCGGGGTGCTCGCGCCGCTGTCGGCCGGCTCGCAGGTCTTCTGCACCCCGGGCTTCAACGCGCTGAAGTTCTTCGCGTGGATGGACGAGGCGAAGCCCACCTGGTACACGGCGGTGCCGACGATGCACCAGGCGATCCTGTCGCGCGCGTCGAAGAACACCGACGTGATCGCGCGCCATCCGCTGCGCTTCCTGCGCTCGTCGTCGTCGTCGATCCCGCCGCAGGTGATCCGCGAGCTCGAGGAGACCTTCAAGGCGCCGCTGGTCGAGGCCTATGGCATGACCGAGGCCACTCACCAGATGGCGGCGAACCCGCTGCCGCCCGAGACCCGCAAGCCGGGCACCGTCGGCCGCGCGGCCGGCCCCGAGATCGCGATCATGGCCGAGGACGGCTCGCTGCTCGCGCGCGGCGAGACCGGCGAGATCGTCATCAGGGGCCCGAACGTCACCGCCGGCTACGAGGCGAACCCGAAGGCCAACGCCGAGGCGTTCACGAACGGCTGGTTCCGCACCGGCGACCAGGGCGTGATGGATGCCGACGGCTACATCAGCATCACCGGCCGCCTGAAGGAGATCATCAACCGCGGCGGCGAGAAGGTGAGCCCGCGCGAGGTGGACGAGATCCTGATGGACCACCCGGCGGTCGGGCAGGTGGTGTGCTTCGGCATGCCCCATCCGAAGCTCGGCGAGGAAGTCGCCGCGGCCGTCGTGCTGCGCGAGGGCCAGCAGGCCACCGAGCGCGAGCTGCAGGACTTCGTCGGCAAGCGCGCCGCCGACTTCAAGGTGCCCAAGCGGATCCTGATCCTCGACGAGATCCCGAAGGGCGCGACCGGAAAGCTCCAACGCATCGGGCTCGCGCAGAAGCTCGGGCTGGCCTGAGAAGGCGAGCCGCCGGAGGCGCGACCACGCGCCCCGGCGCAGGCAGGCGGAAACGGGGAGAGCGATGTTGTCCAACCCAACCACACGAACGAGCACGACCATGACCCGACCGTTCCTTCGCATCGCGGCCGCCGTCTCGGCCGCCGCCTCCCTGTCCGCCGCGCCGATCGCGGCCTCGGCCCAGGGCTGGGAGCCCGCCAAGCCGATCGAGTTCGTCGTTCCCGCCGGCACCGGCGGCGGCGCGGACCAGATGGCCCGTTTCCTGCAGGGCGTCGTCGCCAAGCACAACCTCTCGAAGCAGCCCATCGTCGTCGTCAACAAGTCCGGCGGCGCGGGCGCCGAGGGCTTCCTCGCGATGAAGAGCGCGCAGGGCGATCCGCACAAGATCGTCATCACGCTGTCGAACCTGTTCACCACCCCGCTGGCCACCGGCGTGCCGTTCAACTGGCGCGACCTGACGCCGGTCTCGATGCTGGCGCTCGACCAGTTCGTGCTGTGGGTGAACGAGGAGTCGCCGCACAAGGACGCGAAGGGCTTCTTCGCCGCGCTGAAGGCGGGCGGGCCGAACAGCATCAAGATGGGCGGCACCGGCTCCAAGCAGGAGGACCAGATCATCTCGGTGATGCTGGAGAAGGCGGCCGGCGGCAAGAAGATGACCTACGTGCCGTTCAAGGGCGGCGGCGACGTGGCGGTGCAGCTCGTCGGCAAGCACATCGACGCGACGGTCAACAACCCGATCGAGGCCGAGTCGCACTGGCGCGCGGGCAAGGTCCGTCCGCTGTGCGTGTTCGACAAGCAGCGGATGCCGTACAAGGACAAGCTGACCGCGACCCAGTCGTGGAGCGACGTGCCGACCTGCGCGTCCCAGGGCATCGAGGTCGAGTACCTGATGCTGCGCGGCATCTTCATGGCGCCGGGCGTCAAGCCCGAGCAGGTCGCCTACTACCAGCAGCTCTTCGAGAAGGTCCGTGCGCTGCCCGAGTGGAAGGAATTCATGGACAAGGGCGCGTTCAAGCAGACCACGATGAAGGACAAGGAGTTCTTCGACTGGCTGGGCAGGAACGAGCAGATGCACCGCGTCCTGATGAAGGAAGCCGGCTTCCTCGCGATGTGACGTGAGCCGACGGGGGCCGGCCGCCGCCCCCCGTCGATCCGAGTGTCCGACGCACCGGGCGCCCCCGCGCCCGCAGACAGAGAGATCCGAGATGAACGAATCCCCCCGTGATGCCGGCGATGCCGTCGGCGTGCGCTGGCCCGAGGTCGGGGTCGCGCTGCTGCTGCTCGCGATCGCGGCAGCGGTGATCACCGACAGCATGCGTGTCGGCGTGGGCTGGGCCGACGACGGGCCGAAGTCGGGGCTGTTCCCGTTCATCGTCGGCACGCTGCTGGCCGCGAGCGCGGGCTGGGTCCTCGTGCAGCAGCTCCGCCGCTGGAACAGCGACCGGACCGAGTTCGCCGAGCGCGCCCAGCTGGTGCAGGTGATGCAGATGCTCGTGCCGGTCACGATCTACGTCGCGGCCATCGCGGTGCTCGGCCTGTACGTGTCGTCGATCGCGCTGATCGCGTGGTTCATGCTGCGTCACGGCAAGTACGGGGCGCTCGCCACGGCGGCCGTCTCGCTCGGCGTGCCGCTGGTCGCCTTCCTCGTCTTCGAACGCTGGTTCCTCGTGCCGCTCCCCAAGGGGCCGCTCGAGGCGGCGCTCGGGTTCTGATCCGGAGACCGTGATGCAGGAACTCCTCGATCTCGGCCACGGATTCTCGGTGGCGCTGACGCTGCCGAACCTCGGCTTCATGGTGATCGGCATCGTGCTCGGCGTGCTGATCGGCGTGCTGCCGGGCCTCGGCGGCGCCAACGGCGTCGCGATCCTGCTGCCGCTGACGTTCTCGATGAGCCCCACGTCGGCGATCATCATGCTTTCGTGCATCTACTGGGGCGCGCTGTTCGGCGGGGCGATCACCTCGATCCTGTTCAACATCCCCGGCGAGCCGTGGTCGGTCGCGACGACCTTCGACGGCCACCCGATGGCGCAGCAGGGGCGCGCGGCGCAGGCGCTGACGGCGGCCTTCACCTCGTCCTTCGTCGGCGCGCTGTTCGCGGTGCTGCTGATCACCTTCACCGCGCCGCTGCTGGCCAGGTTCGCGCTGAAGTTCGGGCCGGCCGAGTTCTTCGCGGTGCAGCTGCTGACCTTCTGCAGCTTCGTGGGCATGAGCAAGGAGCCGCCGGCCAAGACGCTGGCCGCGATGATGCTGGGCTTCGCGCTGGCCGCGGTCGGCATGGACTCGGTCACCGGCCAGCTGCGGATGACCTATGGCGTGCCCGAGCTGCTCAAGGGCTTCGACTTCCTGATCGCGGTGATCGGCCTGTTCGGCATCGGCGAGATCCTGCTCACGATGGAGGAGGGGCTGGCCTTCAAGGGCAAGAGCGCGAAGATCAGCACGAAGGTCGTGCTGGAGACCTGGGCCGAGCTCTTCAGGCACTGGCGCCTCTTCCTGCGCTCGACCGCGATCGGCTGCTGGATGGGCATCACGCCCGGCGGTGCCACCCCCGCGTCGTTCATGAGCTACGGCATGGCGCGGCGCATGTCCAAGCAGCCCGACGAGTTCGGCAAGGGGCGCATCGAAGGCGTGGTCGCGCCCGAGACCGCGGCCCACGCGGCCGGCACCTCGGCGCTGCTGCCGATGCTGACGCTGGGCATCCCGGGCTCGCCCACCGCAGCGGTGCTGCTCGGCGGCCTGCTGATCTGGGGCCTGCAGCCCGGCCCGATGCTCTTCGTCGAGCAGAAGGACTTCGTCTGGGGCCTGATCGCCTCGATGTACCTCGGCAACCTCGTCGGCCTGATCGTCGTGCTGACGACCGTGCCGTGGTGGGCCGCGATCCTGCGCATTCCCTTCGCGGTGATCGCGCCGGTGATCATCGTGATCTGCGCGATCGGTGCCTACACCGTCCACAGCTCGATGTTCGACGTGATGCTGATGGTGGTGTTCGGCGTGGTGGGCTACCTGTTCAAGAAGCTGAAGTATCCTCTCGCGCCGCTGGTGCTCGCGCTGGTGCTGGGCGACATGGCCGAGGCGAGCTTCCGCCAGTCGATGCTGCTCTCCGAGGGCAGCCTGGCGATCTTCTTCGCGAACCCGCTGGTCGGGACGCTGACGACGCTGGCGCTGACGATGCTCGTGTGGCCGCTGGTCGGCCGCGTCAAGGCGATGATGTCGAGGCCCGCGGCGGGCTCCGTCGGACTGGGAGGACAACGTTGAAGATCGCAGTGGTCGGCGCGGGCGCCATCGGCGGCTACCTCGGCGCGAAGCTGTCGCTCGCGGGCGAGGAGGTCGTGGTCGTCGCGCGCAACCGCAACCTGGAGGCCATCTCGGCGAACGGGCTGAAGCTGATCCTCGAGGACGGCACCGAGCAGCACGCGAAGGACGTGAAGGCGGTGAACGTGCCGTCGGACGCGGGCCCGCAGGACGTGGTGCTGCTCGCGGTGAAGGCGCACCAGGTGATCGACCTGCTGCCGGCGATGCGCGGGCTGTTCGGCCCGGACACGATGGTGGTCACGCTGATCAACGGCGTGCCCTGGTGGTACTTCCACAAGCTCGCCGGCCCGTGGGAGGGCCGCGTGCTGGAGAGCGTCGATCCGGGCGGCCGCATCGCCGCGCAGATCGAGCCCGAGCGGATCATCGGCTCGGTGGTCTATCCGGCGTCAGAGCTGGTGGCGCCCGGCGTGATCAAGGTCATCGAGGGCAACCGCTTCACGATCGGCGAGCTCGACGGCCAGCGCACCGAGCGCGTGGACGCGCTGTCGAAGGCGATGATCGCGGCGGGCTTCAAGGCGCCGGTGTCGAAGGACATCCGCAGCGAGATCTGGGTCAAGCTCTGGGGCAACCTCTGCTTCAACCCGATCTCGGCGCTGACGCACGCCACGCTCGAGGACATCTGCCGCTTCGCGGGCACGCGTGCGCTCGCGGCGACGATGATGGCCGAGGCGCAGGCGGTGGGCGGGAAGCTCGGCGTCGAGTTCAAGGTCTCGATCGACAAGCGCATCGCCGGCGCCGAAGCCGTGGGCGCGCACAAGACCTCGATGCTGCAGGACGTCGAGCACGGACGCGCGCTCGAGCTCGAGGCGCTGGTGGGCTCGGTGGTGGAACTGGGCCGCATCACCGGCACGCCGGTGCCGACGATCGAGGCCGTCTACGCGATGGCGAGCCTGCTGAACCGGACGCTGGCCGCGCAGAAGGGCCGGCTCGAGGTGCAGGCCGTCTGAGGCCGGGCCGAGGTGCCCGCCGTCCGGCGGGCGTCACCGGGCCGTCGCGCGGACGGCCCGAGCCGGCGCCTCGCGCTCAGGCGCCCGGCGCGTAGACGTTCGACAGGGTGCCGATCCCGTCGATGCTCACCTCGACCTTCGCCCCCGGCTTCATCGGCAGCACGCCGACCGAGGTCCCGCACAGGATGACGTCGCCGGGTTCCAGCGTCACGTCGTGCGACAGCCGCGCGACCAGCTCCAGCGGCGGCACGAACATGTCGGCCAGCGGGTAGTTCTGCCGCTCGCGCCCGTCGACCGTGGTGCGCACGCTCGCGGCGGCCGGATCGAACTCGGTCTCGATCACCGGGCCGATCACGCCGAAGCCGTCGAAGCCCTTCGCGCGGCTCCACTGCGCGAACGACGCGTCGCGGTTCAGCAGCTCGATCGCGGTGACGTCGTTGGCGCAGCTGTAGCCGAGCACGTGCGCGGCCGCGTCGGCGACGTCGATGCGGCGGGCGCGTCGGCCGATCACGATCGCGAGCTCGCCCTCGTAGGCCACCCGCCCGGTGCCCTCGGGCGGCGCGGGGATCGCGTCACCCGGGCCGGCGAGGCTGCTGGCGGCCTTCAGGAACCACAGCGGCTCGGCGGGCCGCGTCCAGCCGTTCTTCGCGGCCGCGGCGCCGAAGTTGTTCCACAGCGCGAGGATCTTCGAGGGCCGCACCGGCGGCAGCCAGTCCAGGGTCGAGACCGGCAGTCGCCGTCCGGTCGCGACGTGCCCGTCGAACGGCGAGCCGTCGACCGGCAGCGCGTGCTCGCCGTCGAGGATCGCCCAAGTCTCGGTGTCGCCTTCGCGGCAGCGCAGCCACTTCATCGTCGTCTCCCGCGCACCGTGCGCGCGGCCGGGAGCTTACCTCGCGGCGCACGACGGCCATGGCGCGCCGGAGCGAGGCCGCGGGGCTCTGCGGGACGACGGCCTGGGGGAGGCGGCGAGGCGCGCGGGGACGGCGGGCGCGCCGCCCGTGCTGCGTCAGAACCGGATGGCGGCGTCGCCGCGGCGCGGCGCGGGCTGCGCGAGCGGGTCGGGCTCGGCCTTCGGGCGCGCGCGCTGGGCCTTCGCCTTCGCGTCGGCCACCGCGCGCTCTCGGCCGAAATAATCACAATATCCGTGCCCCTCGCCGGAGAAGTATCCCCGCTCGTACACCGCGGCGACCTCCGCCTCCGAGGGCATCGGATCGACCCGCTCGAGGTCGCAGCGATCGCAGCGGACCACGGTGAATCCTCGCACACGAAATCGACCGCGCATCCGCGACCCGCACAGCGCGCACAGGCTCACGCCCGCCTCCCGATCGACAGCGCTCTCTGCGCGACCTCGAGAAAGCCATGCCCCACGCGGGCCCAGTCGTACGCCTCCGCCGCTTCTCTCGCCCGTGCGCTGCGCGCGTCGGCGGTGACCGAGCGCTTCGCGGCCGATGCGGC
>JBAXJZ010000148.1:0-8804 GCA_037137595.1 Burkholderiales bacterium
CGCCCTGCAGATGGACATCAAGATCCAGGGCATCACCAAGGAGATCATGCAGGTCGCGCTGGCCCAGGCCCGCGAGGCCCGCCTGCACATCCTCGAGAAGATGGTCGCCGCGATCGGCGGCGCGCGTGCCGAGCTCTCGGACTTCGCGCCGCGGATGTACACGATGAAGATCAACCCCGAGCGGATCCGCGACGTGATCGGCAAGGGCGGCGCCACCATCCGTGCGATCACGGAAGAGACCGGCACCACGATCGACATCAAGGACACCGGCGACATCACCATCGCCGCGATCGACGCCGAGGCCGCGGCCCGTGCGCGCAAGCGCATCGAGGACCTGACCGCCGAGGTCGAGATCGGCAAGGTCTACGAGGGCACCGTGCTCAAGCTGCTCGAGTTCGGCGCGATCGTCCAGATCCTGCCGGGTCGCGACGGCCTGCTGCACATCTCGCAGATCGCCAACGAGCGCGTCGAGAAGGTCGCCGACTACGTCAAGGAAGGCCAGGTCATCCGCGTCAAGGTCCTCGAGGCCGACGAGAAGGGCCGGCTGCGCCTGTCGATGAAGGCGGCGGCGAACGAGGCGGCCCAGGCGCAGGCCTGATCCGCGGCGCGGCCCGTCGCGGGCCGCGCGATCGCTTCACACGGACCCCCGGGGGCGCGAGCCTGCCGGGGGTTCGTTCTTTCCGGTTCGATGCCGTGCGGCGGACGCCCGGGCGGGGCCGTCAGCGCGTCCGCCAGACCTCGCCGTCGCGCTGCGCGAGGCCGTCGACCTCGAGCTTCTGCAGGTGCGCGAGCAGCGAGCGCTTGGCCACCGGATAGAGCGGCGGCTTCACGTCGTCGTAGGCGGTGGGCACCAGCTCGTCGAGCGTGCCCGGGCCGACCCGGGCGAGCGCCGCCGCGACCTTCGCCTCGCGCGACAGCCGGTGCGCGATCAGCTTGCGCATCGCCGGCACCGCCGGCCCCAGCACGTGGCCGTGCGCGGGCAGGATGAAGTCGACGGGCAGCGCGGCCAGTCGCTCGAGCGAGTCCAGGTACTGCCTCATGTCGCCGTCGGGCGGATCGACGACCGTGGTCGAGCCGTTGAGCACGTGGTCGCCCGAGAAGAGCAGCCGGTCCTCCTCGAGCACCAGGCAGAGGTGGTTCGCGGCGTGGCCCGGCGTGTGGATGACCCGAAGCGTGGAGTCGCCCACCGTCAGCCGCTCGCCGTCGGCCAGTTCGCGGTCCGGCACGAAGCCCGAGTGGGCGCGCGCGGTGGGGCGCGACGCCAGGCCGAGGATCGGCACGTCGCGGCCGATTGCCGCGCGCAGCATCGGCGCCGCCGGCGAGTGGTCCGGGTGCGAATGGGTGCAGACGATGGCCGTGAGCGAGTCGCGGACGGCGGCGGCGAGCCGCGCGACGTGCTCCGGCACGGGCGGGCCCGGGTCGATGACGATGCAGGCCGAGTCGTCGCCCACGAGGTAGGTGTTGGTCCCCGGACCGGTCATCATGCTCGGGTTCGGGGCGGTGAGCCGCTGCACGTTCCGGCGCAGCGGCACGATGTGCTCGCTCTGCCAGTCCAGGTCGTGCACCACCTGCCCGTCCGGAGCGACCAGATCGAGTTCGCCGAAGGCCATCTCGTCCTCGGTGAAGCGCGTGTCCTTGCCGGCCACCCGGCCGCCGCGCGGGCACGAGGTGAAGACGCTCGACTGCGTGCGGCAAGCCTCGATCACGGCCTCGGCCGAGTCGAAGCGCTGCAGCTGACGGAGCGTCCGGATCGTCGGGAAGATCATGCTGAACGTGCCGGCCTCGTGGCGACGCAGTCCGTCCGACGGGTTGACCCAGACCGGCTCGAACTGCTCGGCGTTGTCGGGATCGGGCTCCTGGCCGGCCGGCATCGGCGCGACGAAGAAGCGCACGTCGAAGCGCTTGGGCAGGTCGCGGTCCGTGATCCAGTGCGAGAGCCAGCCGGTGCGGTCCACCGCGAGTTCCAGGCCGGCGCGGGCGAGCTGCCCGTAGAAGTCGTCGTCGTGGCCGCGCGCGAGCGTGCGGGCGATCGCCGGATCCGCGGCCTCGTTCGTGCCGTGCTTCCAGGCGAGGAGCACGCCGAGCTCCTCGAAGGCCTCGCGCAGCGCGGCGGCCGCGTAGTGCCGGTGTGTGTCGTCCTGATCCGGCCGAGCGCGAGCCGAGGCTACTGCCGCGTCCGACGCATCGGCTGCGTCGAGGGCGCCGCCGGGGAACACATAGGCGCCGGGGGCGAAGCTCGCCTTCATCGAGCGGCGCGTCATCAGGACCTGAAGTCCGTCGGGGCCGTCGCGCAGCAGCAGGATGGTGGCGGCCGGGCGCGGGGTGACCGGCTCGCGCCAGCCGTGCAGCAGCTTGTCTCGTCGGATCGTCATGGTGTGGCTCGGTGTCCGGGGCGGGGGCGGAGCCCTGAGGGGGCCCGCGGGTCTGGAATCGGTGCCGTTCGGTCGGGCCGGCGCGGTGAGGGCATCATGCGCGAAGTCAGCCGGAGTGGCCGTGACGGCCGGCGCCGGCGGTGAAGCGTGCCGCGCCCTGCAGCCATTCTCCGGAGTCGAGCGTGGCGAGGCCGCGTGCGAACTCGTTGGAGAGCGCGTCGCCGAGCGGCAGGCCGGCCTGCTCGTAGGCGGAGAGCCGGTCGTTGCGCAGGCAGGTCTGCGGCAGCCGCGCGAGCTCGTGGGCGAGCGCGACCGCGGCGTCGCGGGCCGTGCCGTCGGGCACGACCCGGTTGGCCAGCCCGATCGCGAGCGCCTCGTCCGCGTCGACCGCACGGCCGGTGAGGATCAGGTCGAGGGCCCGCGACAGGCCGATCAGACGCGGCAGTCGCACCGTGCCGCCGTCGATCAGCGGTACGCCGAAGCGCCGGCAGAAGATGCCGAAGACCGCGCTGCGCTCGAAGACCCGCAGGTCGCACCAGAGCGCGAGTTCCGCGCCGCCTGCGACCGCGTGGCCGGAGACCGCGGCGATCACCGGCTTCGAGAGCAGCATCCGCGACGGACCCATCGGACCGTCGCCCTCGGGGTCCAGGCGGTTGCGACGTTGCGGGTCGGCCATCGCCTTGAGGTCGGCGCCGGCGCAGAACGTGCCGTGTGCGCCTGCGAAGACCGCGACGGAGAGCGAGTCGTCTGCGTCGAAGGTCCGGAAGGCGTCCGCCAGGGCCTGCGCCGTGGGGCGGTCGACGGCGTTCCGGGCTTCACGCCGGTCGAGCGTCACCACGAGGACCGGGCCGTCGGTCTCGGTGGTGACCATGGGCGCGCGGGACCGGCGTCAGCCGTGGTGGTGGTGGGCGTGGCCGCCTGCCGCATCCGCCGGGGGGGCGAAGCGCGGACCGAAACGGGTGGCGAGCTCCTGGGCGCGGGTCAGGAAGGCCTCCGTGCCGCCGGTCGCCACGGCCGCGCGGGCGGCTGCGGCATCGGCGGGCACCAGCGGTCCGAACACCGCGCGCAGGTCCGACGAGGGTGCATCCGACTTCAGGGCGGCGAGCGTGGCGGCGAAGAGCAACCGGTCGCGGATGTCCTCGGGCGGAAGCTGCCGGCTCCGGCGCGCGAACGTGCGCAGACCCGACCAGAGCGACGGCTCGTCCGAAGACTCGTAGTCGTAGAAGCCGGCTCGGGCGGCGCGGCCGGCACGCTTGAAGCCGTGCGCCATCTTCTCGACCACGTAGACGGCCGATTCCTGCAGGCGCTTCGACTTCGCGGAGTGGGCGTGCTTGTGGGCGCCGGGGGCGTGGAGGGTGATCGGGGCGGGGGCCGGGGCGTGGTCGTGGGCGCAGTCGGGGCCGTGGACGTGACCGGGGGCGTGATCGTGATCGTGATCGTGGGCGTGGTCGTGGTCGTGCGCGTGGCCGTGGGCATGCGCGTGGCCATGGTCGTGCGAGTGACCGTGTCCATGGTCGTGGCCGTGTCCATGCTCCAGGGCGTGCAGTTCGTCGTGCAACGCATGGTCGACTGCGTCCAGCGAGACAGCGTCCAGCACCGCCAGGGGGCCCGCCGCCATGCCGAGTTCCCGGCCGGCCGATTCGATCGCCGCTGCGGACACGCCATCGCCAAGGAGCGCCAGCGCTTCGTCCAGAAGCGCACCGGCCACGGGGTGGCCGTAGAGCGAGGCGGGAATCGGGGGGAGGGCTGCTTGGGCGGTCATCGGGCGTCTCGGAGGCCGCGGGAAGGCGGCTGGAGCCCAATGATATCGCTAGGGGGCCGAGCGCCGTTCCAGCCCGGGGCGTGGCGGCCGCGGGCTGGAGTGCGGGGTGATCAGCTCGGCGCTAGTGGTCTGAGCTTGATCCGGGAGTGCGGTGCAACCGTCGATACGGCGCGGTCGCGCAGCATCTGGACGATCACGGGATCCGGGACGAGGGCAAGGCAGTTTTGGCTGCCCGAGACCATCGAGGGCGCGATCGGACGCACCAGCCCGAACCCCTGGCCGTAATCGACGCCGAGCTCGATCAGGGCCGCGATGGTGTCGGGAGTCTCCGCCCACTCGGCGATGCTCCGCATGCCCAGTTCGTGGGTGAGCTCTACGATGGTGCGGGTGATCGCGAAGTTGGCCGGATTCCGGTTGATGTCCTTCACGAAGCTGCCGTCGATCTTGATGAAGTCCGCCGGGATCTCCTTCAGGTAGTTGAAGGACGTGTATCCCGCGCCGAAATCGTCGAGCGCCAGCTTGCTGCCGTACATCCGGACCCGATCCACGAATCGGCGGGTAGACCCGAGGTCGTGCAGGGCGACACTTTCGGTGATCTCGAAGCACAGCTTGGGCATCGCCATCGGATGCTCCGCGATCATCGAGAAGGCATCGTCGACGAATCGGTTGTCGTTGAGCGACGCGCCGCTGATGTTGATCGTGGCGAACGACAGCAGATCCCGGTGCTCGGGATGGTCGTCGAGCCATTCGAGCGTGCTCCGGAGCACCCAACGGTCGATCTGGGACATCAGGCCGTTGCGTTCGGCGGCGCCGATGAATTTGCCGGGGGGGATGACCTGTCCGTGATCGCCTCGCATCCGGATCAGCACCTCGTAACTCAGCGTCGACGCAGCCGACTGCAGGGCCACAATGGGCTGGAACTCGAGGAAGTACCTCTCCGTCGGTATGTGCTTCTGAAGATCAGCGACGACCCTAAGTTCCTCGAGGTGAGCCCGAAGCGATTCATCCTGATCGGTGAGCCGAACGACGCAGTTGCGGCCACGTGCCTTGGCCTCCAGACACGCGCGATCGGCCGCTGCGACTGCGTCGATGGAGGACATACTCGCATCGAGCCGCACGACGCCGACGCTCGCCGTCAGATTGAGGCCCTTACCGTCGATTTCGAAAGGCCTATCTCCGACAGCGCTACGCATTCTTTCGGAAAGTCCGTTGACTGCGTGGTCGGGACAATCGATGAGGATCACCAAGAATGCGTCGGCCAGTCGCGCGACTTTGTCTGACGTTCTGACTGCCGCGACGAGACGCTGCGCGGTCTCCTGAAGCAAAGTGTCCCCGACCGCGTGGCCGTGCAGATCGTTGAACAGCTTGAAGCGATCCATTTCGACGTATGCGATCGCACACGGCACGCCGCTTAGGACTCGGGTCGCAGCCTCCTTGAGCGCCACATCCAAGCCCCGGCGGTTCAGAAGTCCCGTCAGGGAATCGTGATCGACCAAGTGGCGGAGTTTCGCCTCTGCGAGCTTCCGCGTCGTGATGTTCTGGATCGAACCTTCGAATCCGTCATCGATGGATGCATAGCGAAGAAGGAACCAGCGGTCAGACCGATTCGCGGATAGGGTGCAGATCTCGATCTCATGCTGATCGCTAGAGTCGGTCCGCTTCATGCGGTCAAACGTGCCTTCGCCCAGGAGGCTGTCGATCGTCCCCGTCAACTCGTCGCGCCTTGCGGAGCTCGCGAACATCGACTCGAACGCTGGATTGTGGAGTCGTACATTCCCGGTCGACGAAATGCTGAACAAGCCGACCGGCATTGAGTTGTAGTTTTGCTCGTACTTTCGAAGGTACTTGAGGCTGCGAGCTTGCGCGCGCATCCGCGCTTCGCGCTCGGTCTTGAGCTTGTCGGCAAGGGCGATGCTCATCATCAACGCGGAAACGACCGCGCCTGACTGCGAGTTGATCCATACGGGGATCTGATTGACGCCGGCCTGGAACCCGATCTCGCTCAACATCCCAGCAATCATGGTGGCCCAAGACGCTAGGTACCACGCTGCGACCCGTGTGGGCTTCGTGAAGATCGACCACGTTAGGTGGGCGGCGATCGAACTCAACGACGCTGCCGACAACAGCCAGAAGCACTTCAGGAACCCGGTGTAGCTCAGCACTGGCAGGCAGAGCATCAAGACGACGAACGACCCTTGAACGGCACCAAAGACCATCCTGGCGAACTTCGGCGCAGTCGCTGGAACGAACAAGCTGCGGAAGATCGCTGCAGTCAGGAATCCGTATGCGGCCATCGAGACGCGAAGGAAGACGAGGTAGTTCGCCTCACTAAGCTCGAGGCCGATCCAATGGTTATCCCATCCGCCGTTGATGGCCGCGATGCGAACACTCGCTATCAGCCAACCTGAAAAGAGTAGGAATGTGAACTCCCTGTTCAGTAGCGCTACGATGCCGCTGAACAAAGAAAGAATCAGCAGGCTGCCGATCAGCGCGCCGCCCTGACGTTCAAAGTTGAACGTTGATGTCTCGTACGCGGTTCTGGACCAGACAAAGATCTTGGGTTTCCACGGCGCAAATGACTGGATCTCGCCGTACAGGACGGCCCCGCGCGTGTTTGCGGGCAGATCGATGGCGAAGCCGCCCTTCTCGGTTCGTACCGAGCGGCTGGAAATCGTGCGAGCCTTCTGGTTTGCTGCCGGCGTCACGAGCCAAAAGCGTGTGCTTTCGGGTCTGATCAGACGAAACTCGACGGTCTGTTCACCTGCGGCGAACCGATCTGGAATGGGTATACGTACGAGTAGCGGGCCCCTGGAGTCGACTTCAGTCTCACCTTGTACCGTCGCTCTAGTTGCCGAGAAGGCGGAGACGATCTCGTCGACGGACTGCACGGGTTCGCCGACGTCGCGCCAGTCTGCGTTCACGGAAACCCGCGCGGGATCCGAGACCACAGACTCAAGGACTGCGATGACAGTGACTAGTACCGCCGCAAATGCAGCGGCAACGAAGAAGCCGCTGGCTCCCGCGAGCCAGTCGATTGACTTCGCTCGCAGGTACCAAGGCGTACCGTCGTGTTTACCAGCTTCCGGCATGGGGCATGCCTGTCCGCGCTAAGGGTTCGCAGACCTTCGAAGCTATGGTTTGTGAGACTGTCCGACCAACCCCGACCGACGTGCGGAACGTAGAGGGTCGTGAACGGACAAAAGTTTTGCGGGAACGACGAAAGCTATACGACCGTTACACCAAACACTTCGTCGAGCGCTTTGGCGGCTGGAAGTCCGGTCGACTCCGTTCGTGGCCGACCCCAGACACCAGAGACCGACGAGAAGATTTGGATATCAGGCGTGAAGTCGACGAACACGAACTTGTAGAAGGGGTGTTCGGTCGCCCTCCACAACCCCTCCGCACGGATCGTCTCAAGCGAAAGGATCCGAGCCGGGACCGTGCCTGAACTGGCGATGATGGCCATTCGACCCTCTGCGTGAACGTCGCTGAAGCCGAGCTTGATGAACTGTCGGTCCATCGGCGAGCGGGCTCCTACTACGATCCAATCGATCTGGCAGGCTAGGCAGTAGCGGTGTAGCGCCTTGAACAGCGCCAGCTTCACGAGTTGCGCGAACTGGCCTCTATAGACCCCGAGACGCGTAACGTAGGCGATCGTCCGCGAGGTGTACGCGGACTCCTCGGGGAGTACGGTTTCGATAGGCAGCGGACTCTTCGTATTCGTCTCGATGCGCATTGTCCCCAAGGCTTCCCCTGTGTCCTTTGCCTCCGCGAGCAGCACTAGCGAAAAGGCTGCCCTATCGGCCGCCTCCGGAGCCTTGAGGTTCTCAGCGAGGTCGGGGTGATGTCGACCGTAAGTTTCGGCGCGGATCTCGACGGCCTTCGATAAGTGTTCCTCTGTCCGAACGATCCTGACCGTAAACGGAAGCGCTAGCGCGTTCGGGGGGGCAACAGCGTCGAGCGGTCGCGAGAGGACAAAGTCCATCTGAGAAATCACCTGAGAACCACGGACTTTGCTCATCTGCCTGCTCTGCCACCTTGCGTGGCAAGTGAACCTTACGCGACGGGACCTGCTGGACTGTCAGCTAGCCTTGGACCGCCTCATCTGCCTCTGGCTACTCGATCTCGACTCGCCCAAACAGTCGATTGTAAGTGAACTCTGTCAGTGTTCTCGATGCTTCCCGCGCTCAGCGCACGCGGGTACGCATTTACGGGGACTCCGAAAGGAAAGAAAGTCCAGCCCGCCGCCCAAGCAACTCCTCCGCTGTGCTTGCGGACTTGGGTGTTAACGCCGGTGCAAAACTGACCCACAGCGTCGGCTGAAATCTGACCCACCTGGGAGACGATGGCGGCTTTTGCGAAGCCGCCGGGATGCTGACCCAGGAGCAGGCTGTGGAGATACGAGTGCTGGCCCGACGCGGCGTCGGGATACGGGAGATTGCGAGGCAGCTCGGCTGCTCGCGCAACACGTGTCAATGCCGGAGCCGATTTCCTCATCTTGGCCGGATGAATTTTCCCCACCTCGATGGTCGGGCGCTCACCCCCGGGCAGCAGCGGCAGCCTCCTTGCGAGGTCGTCCCGGGCCGCGCTTGATCGGGATAGGTGCTGGTAATTCTGACCTGCCCTAGGAGTTCCGGACCAATGATTCCTGGGAAATGGCTCGGTTTGGG
>JBAXJZ010000149.1:0-8616 GCA_037137595.1 Burkholderiales bacterium
GAGCACGAGCACGAGCGCGAACACGTCCGCCCGCGCGAACGCGCGCGGCCGCGCGGCGGGCGCAGCGGACGCGACGACGGGCGAGCGTCGGACGATCGGGCTCGGGATCATGGAAAGGAGTCGGGGCGGACGCCGCGACCCGATGGCGCCGGCGAACGCGGCGCCGGCCCCGAGGGGGCCGGTCGGCCGCGGCCGGGGGGCGCGGTCAGCGTCCGCCGACCCGTCCGGTGACGTCACCACCGCTGGTGCGGGCGACGACCCTCAGCGATTCGCCGCCCCAGCTGCGCACCGGCTTGACCCGCCAGGTCTGTGCCTGACCGGGCAGCACGTAGGCGCGCGGCGTCAGCTCGGCGAGCACCGTGCCGTCCTCGGCCGCGAGCTTCGCGTCGACCAGCTGGACGTGGGCGGTGCCCTCGTTGGCGAGCGACAGCTCCATCGCGTCGCCGTCGGCCGGCTTGGCCGCCCAGACCAGCTTGGGCGCCGCGCGGGTCGGCCCCGGCGGTTGAACGAACACCGGCAGGGCCAGTTGCAGCGCGACCGACACCGCCTGCTGGCCGGGCTCGGGCGGCGGCGGCACCTCCTGCAGGTAGAGCCGGTAGGTCAGCTCGCGGGTCGAGTCGGGCGCGCGCAGCAGACCGACGCGCACCGTCTGCGACGCGCCGGGCGCGATCTTGAAGATCGGCGGCGAGACGACCAGGTCCTGCGTGGCCGTCAGCACGTCCTTGCCGCCCTCCTGGGTCCAGGACGCGGTGCTCGCCTGGATCGTCACCGGCTGGTCGCCCTTGTTCTCGAGCAGGACCGAGGTGGACGTGGCGCCGGCGGGCAGCGACAGGCGGACCGGGTTCGCGCTGAACGAGCCGGCGTGGACGGTCGGCGCGAGCCCGGCGATCGTCGCGGCGATCGCTGCGGCGCGCAGCAGGCGGGCAAGCGGGGACGCGGTCTGACTCATGGCGGTGGCGTCGTCGAGTTGAATGGGTGGGCTGGAGATCGCCGCCGTCCCGTGGGACGGCGGTCGTGTGGGTGCTCGTCAGAAGGTGACGGTGACCGTGATCAGGTCGTTGTACGTGCCGACCGCGGGCGTCTGACCCTGCGGGATCCGGCCGAAGACGGTCACCGCCTGGGCGGCGCCGGTACCGGTCAGGTTGTTGAGGGTCGAGCCGCCGGTGCCGTCGCCCCAGACCGCGGTCCGGCCGGCGTCGGTGTACATCGTGTAGTTCACCGTGTTCGTGCCGCTGGTCATCCGGCGCGCCGCGAAGGTGGCGCCCGGACCGTTGCCGGCGCTCAGGCCGATGCTGAACGGCACCGCGTTCGAGCAGGTCGCGGTGATCGTGCTGGTCGCGTCGACGTTGGTGTTGACGGGCGTCGGGATGGTGGCGCCGAAGTTCAACGCGCCGGCGGTGACGGTGCAGGTCGCCACGACGGTGCCGGTCACCGTGAACGTCGTGGTGGTGGTGGCCGCCATCAGCGGCGCCGAGCCGGCCATCAGGGCGGCAGCGGCAAGGAGGCGCAACGAACGGGAATCGGTCTTCATGGTCGATCTCCAGGGAGGACGAGGCTTCGCGTGGCTGCCGACCCTTTCTCGATTTGCGCTGTTTCCTCGGCGCAATTCTTCGGACCGGCAACGGATGCAGAGCGTAACGTTGTTGCCACGCCACGGGGCGGTCCGTGTCGGCACCGAACCGACAGACTTGAGGGCCAGGCGCCGGACGGTCGACGGGAGGGGGATGAAGGGCGGTCACGCTGCCCGGGCGGCCGCGCACACCGCCGGGAATCGACCGCTGAGCCGTCGTCGGAGGGACGCGGCGGGTCGATCGGCAGGCCGCCCGCGGCGGCCCGATCGGGCTCAGAACCGGACGGTGACGACGACCTGGTCGACGTAGGTGCCGGGCGAGGGCGTCTGACCCGGGAGGATCCGGCCATAGACCGGAATCGGCTGGGCGACCCCGGTGCCGGTCATCGTCGCCACGGTCGTCCCCTGGCTGCCGTCGCCCCAGAGCTGGGTGCGGCCGGCGTCGACGTACATCCCGTATCGCAGCGTGCCCCCCGGGCTCGTCATCCGTCGGTCGAGCAGCGTGCCGCCCGTCCCGGCGCCGAGCTCGACGGTGAACGGCAGCGCGCCGCTGCAGGTGGCGGTGACGGTGGCGGTCGAATCGATCGCCGCGACGACCGGCGACGGCACCGAACCGCCGAAGCCCAGCGCCGAGGCCGAGACCTCGCAGCTGGCCACGAAGGTCCCCGAGACGGTGAAGCTCGTCGTGCTCGTCGCCGCCCGCGACGCCACGCCCGGCGCGAGCAGCAGCGCGCCCGCGACGACGCCGAGGACGGCGGTGCGGAACGGGACGGCGGTACGGATCGGGAGCGCGGGGCGGCGGATCGGGGTCATGGCGGCGACATGGTCGGCAGTCGCCCGGATCGTGCGTCCGGACGGGGTCCGAGCGCAACGGCCGCGGCGACGGGGGGCTCTGCTGCGGGACTGTCGATCCGCCGGGCACCGGAACTTGAGGACCGCGCGACAGGCGGACCACGACGGCCGACAGCCGGTCGGACCCTGACCGGAGCACACGCCACGGCGGGCTCGGACGCGCTCATCGGGTCCCCGCCGATGTCAGAACCCGCTCTCGCGGACCAGCACCGACACCAGCCCGGTGCCCCAGTCGTGCAGCAGGCTCCGAGGAGCCGCCTCGATGACCGCCGTGCCCAGCGCGACCGCCGCGTCGCCGCCGGGCGGCGGCGCGTCCAGCTTCACCCGGACGCGGTAGAGCCCGTCCTTCGGCACGAGCTGCCCCTCCCCCTGCCGCACCGACGCCAGCCGGCCGCCGTGCTCGGCGGCGAGCATCGGATGGGGCAGCGCCTGGACCCGCGAGCCGTCGATGGCCACGACGCGCCCGGGCAGCGGCGCCTCCCAGCGGCCTCGCCGGTGGAACCGCGCTGCGGCGCCGACCTCGATCCGGTCGATCAGCCGCTGGTCGACCAGCGCGTCGACCACCCAGGCGTCGGGCGCGTGCAGGATCGCGATCGGCTGCGTGGCGTTCACCCAGGCGCCCGGCTGCACCTGCGGGTCGCGGTCGCCGAGCACGCCGTCGAAGGGCGCGCGCAGCTCCAGCCGGCGCAGTTCGGCGCGCTGCGCGTCGAGCTCGGCGTGGGCGCCGGCGAGCTGCTCGGCGAGGATGGTCCGTCGCTCGGCGCCGTCGCCGCGGCCGACGCTGCGGTCGAGCTGCGTGGACAGCGATTCGGCCGAGGTCGCCGACTGCGCGGCCCGGCTTCTCAGGTCGGGCGAGTCGAGCAGCGCCACCAGGTCGCCGGCGCGCACCGGCCCGGGCTCGCGCAGCTGCGCGACCCGCGCCGGCAGGGGGCTGTAGACCAGCTGCTGCCGCTCGGCGTGCATCCAGGCCTCGGCGCGCACCGGCAGCCGCCAGGGCCAGGCGAGCAGGACGATCAGCGCCCCGGCGAGCAGCAGGCCGAGCAGCCGGCGCGACCCCCGGATCTCGGCGCGCCGCTCGACCCACACCTTCACCTCCGACCAGACCGGCCGCGCGATGAACCAGCCGATCTCGACGACGAAGAGCAGCACGCCGAGCAGCTTGAAGAAGAAGTGGTAGACCGCGAGCGCGATCGCGATGAAGACCACGAGGCGGTAGAGCCACGTGGTCAACGCGAACGCGACGAGACCGCGGCGCAGCCGCGGCGGGAACGCCTCGGGGTCCGGCTCGTCCCAGCCGAGCAGCGTGCGGCGCAGCCACGCGCGGGCCAGCGCGCCGGCACGCTCGTGCAGGTTCGGCAGGTCGAGCGCGTCCGACAGCAGGAAGTAGCCGTCGAAGCGCATGAACGGGCTCGCGTTGACCGCCAGCGTCAGCACCCAGCTGGTGGTCGCGAGGAAGAAGAGCGCGCTCTTCGCGTTGCCGTCGTCCACCAGGCACCAGGCCAGCGTGGCCCACGCGGCGAGCGCGAACTCGGTCGCGATGCCCGCGCCCGCGACCCGCAGCCGCCGGCCGCGGTCGGCGAGCTTCCAGGCCTCGCCGGTGTCGGTGTACAGCATCGGCCACATGACGAGGAAGGCCACGCCCATCTGCGGCACGCGCAGGCCGTAGCGGGTCGCGGTGAACGCGTGGCCGAGCTCGTGCAGCGTCTTCGCGAACACCAGCGCGACCAGGAAGCCGGCCAGGCCCTCCGGGCTCAGCGTGTCGCGCAGCGAATGGGTGAAGGTGTCCCACTCGCGGGCGGCCAGCAGCAGGCCCGTGACCGCCGCGACCAGCGTCGCGATCGCGAAACCGCGCGACCACAGCAGGTCGATCCGCGGCTGGGTCCGCTTCAGCCACGCGCCGGGGCGCACCAGCGGCACGCGGAAGAACAGGTAGTGGTGGAGCAGCCACTTGAGCGGCGACTCGCGCTGCGCGTCGGCCGCGCGCCGCAGCCGCTCGGTGTCGGCGGCGGAATCGGCGCGCAGCAGGTGCTGCGCGCGCAGGAAGTTCACCATCGCCTCGACCTGCGCGACGCGCGGCCGCAGCGGCGTCTCGACCGCCACCTGGGCGACCAGCGATGCCGGATCGAGGCCCTCGACCCAGCGCGACAGCAGCTCGAACTCGAGCCAACCGAGGCGGAAGAACCGGTGCGCCGCCGGATCGTGGACCGTCCACGCAGGCGAGCCGTCGGCCGAGGGCGACGCGGGCGCGATCCGCAGGTCCTGACGCAGCGCCGGCAGGCCCTCGGCCTCGGTGCGCGCCCGTGCCGCGCGGGGCGCGCCGGTCACCGCGGCGACGACGCCGCTCACCACCCGGTCCATTCGCGCAGCGCCGCCAGCGGCCGGCGCAGCATCGCGTAGCCGAGCGGCGCGCGCTCGCCGTAGACCTTCGCGGTTCCGGCGAGCCCGATCCGCACGCGCTGCGCGTCCTCGGGATCGAGCGCGTCGAAGCGCGCCCGCAGCCGGTACGACGCGACGCCCTCGGGCGACAGCGTCGCCTGGTAGCTGGTCTGCTCGATCCGCGCCTCGAGCGGCCGGGTCGGCGCGACGCGCAGGAACAGCCGCAGCGGCACGCCCTCGTCGAGCGCGATCGCATCCGCGACCGGCAGCCAGACCAGCACGCCCGCGTCCTGCGGGTCGGCCAGCAGCGCGACGCGCTCGCCGGTCACCACCGGACGCCCCTCCCAGTCGACGGTGTCGCCGAACACCACGACGCCGGCCTTCGGCGCGACGACGTCGACGCGCCCGAGCAGCTGGTCGATCGACTCGAGCTCGGCGCGCCGCTCGGCGACGCGTCCCTCCAGCGCGGCCAGCTCGGCGCGACTGGTCGCGTCGGCGAAGGCCTTCTGCGCGGCCGCGAGCGCATCGGCGCGCGCCGTCGCGAGCTGGCGCAGCGCCACCTCGCGGCGGTTGCGCAGGGTGGTGTCGTCGAGCGTGAAGAGCTTCTCGCCGGCGACCACCGCCTGGTTCGGCGCGACGTGGAAGGTCTTGACCACGCCGTCCATCGGCGCGGACACCGCGAACGCGCGCAGCGGCGCGATCTCGGCGGGCGCGAGCACCGAGGTCCGGACGGGGATCAGCATCGCCGCGACCGCCGCGATCGCGAGTCCCCAGCCAAGCACCCGGCGCAGCGGCCGCGAGCGCGACGGCATGCGACTGCCCAGCGTCGCGCGCCACGCATGGCTCCAGGCGCCCGGCAGCCGGGCGACCCAGGGCTGGAGCGCGTCGGGCACCGGTTCGTCGAGCGCGAAGGCGACGATCGCGAGCCGGCCGCCGTCCGGTGCGTCGACGGTGAAGCACAGCAGCCAGTCGGGCAGCCATTCGCCCCAGTCGGCGGCGACCGCGGCGGGCAGGTCGACGGCGCCGACGTACTCGCCGTCCAGCGACGGGCGGGCGAGCAGCGCGTCGCCCACGCGGCCCAGCCACTGACCGAAGGGCGCGTCCGCCGCGGGCTTCGCGAGCCCGGAGACCGTCTCGAGCCGGGCGCGCCCGCCGGCCGCGTCCCAGACGAAGGCCTGCCGGTACGGGAACAGGCCGAAGGTCTCGTTCGCGATCGTGAAGCGCAGCTCGGCGAGCGTGCGCGCGGCGCGGAGCCGCTCCTCGTGATGGACGAACGCCGTGGCGACGGACGGGTCGGCGAACGGCGCCGGCGCGTTCATCGCTCCGGCGGCGGAGAGAAGACGGCGTTGCCGCTCATGCCCGGCAGCAGTTCGGCGTACGCCCCGCGCACCACGCCCTCGAGTTCGACCGACTGGCTGGCGGCGTCGACGCGTCCGTTGATCGCCGACACCGACGCGGGATAGCCGCGGCCGGTCTCGTCGACCTCGATGCGGAACGAGGTCCCGGGCTTCAGCCACTTGAGCCAGCGCGACGGCGCGTTGACCCGCACCTTGAGCGGCCCGGTCGCGACCATCTCCACCAGCGGCTGCCCGACGGCCACGCCCTGGTACGGCCTCACGTGCAGCTTCACGATGCGGCCGGCGAACGGCGCGTCGATCCTGCACTGCGCCGCCTGCTCGTTCGCGAGCTCGACCTGCGCCTGCGCGCGCGACACGCCCGTCAGCGCGAGCTTGACCTCGGCATCGCCGGCGGCGTTCAGGCCCTGCAGCTTCTCCTTGGTCTCGTACTGCTGGCGGGCCGCGTCGAGCTCGGCCTCGGCGATCCGCTGCCGTGCGAGCGGTTCGCCGCAGTCGAGCTGCACGAGCACGCCGCCTTCCTTGATCGTCGAACCGAGCTCGCCGCCGAGCTTCTCCACCCGTCCCACCATCTGCGCGACGACCGTGGTCTCGCGGGCGGGGATCAGCAGCGCACGGACCGGCGGCTGCGCGGGCTCGGGCGTGACGGTGGCCGACGCGGACGCCGGCGGCTTCGCCTGCGCGAACACCGCGCCGGGCGCGGCGGTCGCCGCGATCCACACCGCCACCACGCCCGCGACACGCACCGACGCGACCACGGCCGCGGTCGCGCCCTTCGGGAACCGGGCCCTCACTGCTTGGCCGCCGCGACCGCCGGGGTCGTCGACTCGGGCGACGCCGCGCTGAAGGTCAGCCGCTGCCACTGCGCGAGCGAGCGCTCGATCGCGGCCGCGGTCTCCGCGACGCTGGCGTTGGGCGGCGGCGGTTCGACGTCGTAGCCGATCGAATTGAAGATCCGGCCCCAGGCCGCCTGCACGTTCGCGTAGGCGATGTGCCGCTGGTACTCGGACAGCAGCGCCCTCGCCTCGTTGCGGATCACCTCGAGCTCGCCCTCGATCCGCACGGTCGTGGCCGACTTCGCGTAGGCCAGCAGCCGCTGGTCGACCGACGCGCTGGTCGCCACCTGCTCGTACTCCGACAGCGTGAGGCCGTAGCGCAGCGCCGCCACGCGGACCTGCGTGATCACCGCCATCGCCTGCGCCATCCGGCGCGCCTCGTCGACCTGCTTCTGCGCCTCGTTCGCGCGCCGGATCGTCGGGATCGACGCGAGCCGGAACAGGTTCACCGACAGCCGCAGGCCGCCGTCGACCCAGACGTTGTCGAGCAGGAAGCGGTTCGAGTCGTAGCGCAGCGCCGTGTCCACACCGAGGCTGGGCAGCGCCGACGCGATCGCGCGACGCACCTCGCTGGCGGTGATCCGCGCGCGGTAGTCCTCCTCGCGCAGCTCGGGGCGCTTCGCCAGCGCGACCTCCTCGAGCTTGGCGACGTCGCCCGGCACCGGCGGCAGCGCCGCGTCGGCATTGTCGGCGAGCGTGAACGGCGTGCCGGGCGCGAGGTTCATCAGCGCGGCGAGTTCCTGCTTCGACAGCTCGAGCTCCTGACGGCGGTACTGCAGCAGCACGATGGAGTCGAGCAGCGCACGCTGATAGGCGAGCACCTGCGGCTGCGGCATCAGGCCGTCGCGTTCGATCTGCCGGGCGCGCTCGAGCGAGCGGCGGCTGTTCTCGAGCAGCGCGTCGATCCGGCCGGCGAGCCGCTGCGCGCCCAGCGCGCGCCAGTAGGCGTTGCGCGTGTCGGCGAGGATGTTCTGGACGACCTTGCGCTTGCGTTCCTCGGCGATCAGCACCTGGTCGGCCTGCTGCTTCGCGCGGTAGTACGACACGCCGAAGTCGAGCGCGTTCCACGAGAACTCCGCGCTGGCGATCGACCGCGAACGCTCGCTCGAGGTGACGTGGAACGGGCTCTCGGCGCCGGTCTCGATCGTCTGCTGACGCGAGCCGTCGCCGGGGTTGCGCGTGATGTAGCCGGCGTTGACCAGCAGCCGCGGGAACATGTCCCAGCGCGCGAGGTCGAGCTGGCCCGTCGCGAGCGCCTGCTCCATCGCCCTCAGGCGGAAGTCCTGGTTGTACTTCAGCGCCCGGGCGGCCACCTGCGGATAGGTCAGCGGCGCGGAGATCGGCTCCTGGTCGGCGAACATCTTCGCGCGGTCGTCGACGACGCGCTGCGAGACCTGCGCTTCGGTCGTCGGCTTGGGCGCGACGGCGCAGCCCGCGAGTGCCGCGGCGGCGACCAGCACGACCCAGAGCGGGCGGGCCGGACGCACGGCGGAGGGATCACAGTTCGAGGAACGCATGGCGAGGTCCGTCAGCACTGCCGCGCGAGCGGCGGTTTCGGCGCCACCTTGGGCGGCAGCTTGAATCGTTTCTTCTGGACGTCGATCTACTCGCTGAACGAGGTCGACGG
>JBAXJZ010000150.1:0-8604 GCA_037137595.1 Burkholderiales bacterium
CCGACCGATGCCCGTCGAAGCGCGCGCCACGGAGCCGTCGCCGCGAGCGGGGACCGGCAGCGGCGCCGCGAACGTCGCGCGCATCCCGACGGCCGGTGCCACCGGCCGCGGGGGCCGCAAGGCGGCCAACGAGCAGTCGAAGCTCTTCGTGCTCGACACCAACGTGCTGATGCACGATCCGTCGAGCCTGTTCCGCTTCGCCGAGCACGACGTCTTCCTGCCGATCGTCACGCTCGAGGAGCTCGACAACCACAAGAAGGGCATGTCCGAGGTCGCGCGCAACGCGCGCCAGGTCAGCCGCTCGCTCGACGCGATGGTCGCCGACGTCGAGGGCGGCATCGAGCAGGGCATCCCGCTCGACAAGCTCGGCAGCCGCGACGCCACCGGCCGGCTGCTGCTGCAGACGCAGGTGCTGTCGTCGTCGCTGCCCGAGAGCCTCGCCGCGGGCAAGGCCGACAACCAGATCCTCGGCGTCGTCCGCGCGCTGCAGCACAAGTACCCCGACCGGCAGGTCGTGCTGGTGTCCAAGGACATCAACATGCGGATCAAGGCGCGTGCACTCGGGCTGCCCGCGGAGGACTACCACAACGATCAGGTCATCGACGACCTGGAGCTGCTCTACGCCGGCACGCTCGCGCTGCCGGCGGACTTCTGGGACCGCCACGGCAAGGGGATGGAGTCGTGGCAGCAGGGCGGCTCGAACTGGTACCGGATCACCGGGCCGGTGGTGCCGAGCCTGATGCTCAACCAGTTCGTCTATCTCGACGGCGAGATGCCGCTCGCGGCGCAGGTCAAGGAGCGCAACGGCAAGACCGCGGTGCTGCAGACGCTGCGCGACTTCTCGCACCTGAAGAACGCGGTGTGGGGCGTGACGGCGCGCAACCGCGAGCAGAACTTCGCGCTGAACCTGCTGACGAACCCGGACATCGACTTCGTCACCCTGCTCGGCCAGGCCGGCACCGGCAAGACGCTGCTGGCGCTTGCAGCCGGCCTCGCGCAGACGCTCGAGCAGAAGCGCTACACCGAGATCATCGTGACGCGTGCGACCGTGCCGGTCGGCGAGGACATCGGCTACCTCCCGGGCACCGAGGAGGAGAAGATGCAGCCGTGGATGGGCGCGCTCGAGGACAACCTCGAGGTGCTGACCCAGGGCAACGGCACCGGCGGCGAATGGGGGCGCGCGGCGGCCACGGACCTGATCCGCTCGCGGATCAAGGTGAAGGCGCTGTCGTTCATGCGGGGCCGGACCTTCATGAACAAGTACCTGATCATCGACGAGGCGCAGAACCTCACGCCCAAGCAGATGAAGACGCTGGTGACGCGCGCCGGTCCGGGCACCAAGGTCATCTGCCTGGGCAACATCGCGCAGATCGACACGCCCTACCTCACCGAGGCCTCGTCGGGTCTGTCGTACGTCGTCGACCGGTTCAAGGGCTGGGCCCACGCGGGCCACGTGACGCTCCAGCGCGGCGAGCGCTCGCGGCTGGCGGACTTCGCCGCCGACGCGCTGTAGCGGCGGGCAGGCGCCGCGGGGCTCAGGCGAGGCCGAGCACCGCGGCGGTGTGCCGCGCGATCATCCCTTCCTCGTTCGTCGGCACGCGCCAGATCGCGAGGCCGCTGTCGGGCGCGTGCAGGCGGTCCGCGCCGGCCGCGTTCGCGGCCGCGTCCAGGCGTGCGCCGAGCCAGGCCGCGTGGCGGCAGACCGCCTCGCGGACCGGTGCGGCGTGCTCGCCGATGCCCGCGGTGAAGACCAGCGCGTCGAGTCCGCCGAGCGCGGCCGCGAGCGATCCGATCTCGCGGCCGATCCGGTAGCAGTAGAGGTCGATGGCGCGGCGAGCGCCGGCTGCATCGCTCGCGAGCAGCGTGCGCATGTCGCTCGACACCCCGGACACGCCGAGCAGCCCCGAACGGTCGTAGAGCAGCGACTGGATCTCGTCGGCGGACATGCCGCGCTCGCGCATCAGCCAGAGCACGACGCCGGGATCGAGCGTGCCGCAGCGTGTCCCCATCAGCAGCCCGTCGACCGCGGTGAAGCCCATCGTGCTGGCGACGCTGCGCCCGCCCTGCATCGCGCACAGGCTCGCACCGTTGCCGAGGTGCGCGACGATCGTGCGGCCCGCGGCGGCGCGGGGATCGATCGATGGCAGCACCGACGCGACGTGCTCGTAGGACAGGCCGTGGAAGCCGTAGCGGCGCACGCCGGCCTCGTGCATCGCGTCGGGCAGGCCGAACCGCTGCGCCAGCTCGGGGTTGGAGCGGTGGAAGGCGGTGTCGAAGCAGGCCACCTGCGGCAGGCCGGGCGCACGCGCGAGCAGCGCCGCGATCGGGGCGAGGTTGTGCGGCTGGTGCAGCGGCGCGAGCGGCTCCAGCGTCCGCAGCTCGGCAAGCAGCGCCGCATCGACGCGCATCGGCTCGGCGAACCGGGCGCCGCCGTGGACCACGCGGTGGCCGACGCCGAGCAGCGCCTCACCGGCCAGCCGCGCATCGAGCACCTCGAGCAGGTGGGCGAGCGCGCCGTCGTGGCCGAGACGCACGCCCTCCCCCCAGGCGCGCTCGTCGAGGCGCACGCCCGCCGCGTCGCGCAGCACGAATCGCGGCGACGTGAAGAGGCCCTCGAGCTGACCCGACAGCAGCGGCGCGAGCGCGCCGTCGCGGATGCGCAGCACCGAGAACTTCAGGCTCGAGGAGCCGGCGTTGAGCACGGCCAGCGCGCCGTCGCGCGCCGGGCGCGTCCGGGCTTCGATCATGCGGTCACTCCCGCGGTCAGGGGGATGCCGGCCAGCATAGCGGCTCGACCCGCGGCCGACGCCGCGGCGGATCAATACGGCTGCGCCGGCGCGTAGTTCTCGAACTTGGTGTACTGGCCGAGGAAGGTCAGCGTCACCGAGCCGATCGGGCCGTTCCGCTGCTTGCCGATGATGATCTCGGCCATGCCCTTGTTCGGCGAGTCGGGGTCGTAGCGGTCCTCGCGGTGGATGAAGAGGATGACGTCCGCGTCCTGCTCGATCGCACCCGAGTTGTGGCTGACGATGCCGTCGGCAAGCCACGAGGCGGGCCCGGGCACGGTCAGGTCGAAGACCTCCTCCTCGCCGTCCGGCTCGATCGCGACCACGCGATCCCAGAACAGGTCGTCCTCCGCGCGCCGCGCCAGGCCGTCGTCGCGCAGCAGCGCCGCGTATTCGGCCACGACCCGGCGCGAGGGCGCGAAGCGGAAGTGCGAGCTGCCGCCGTGCGCCGTGCCCCGCATCGCGGTCATCGCACGCTGGCTGATGCCCTGTCGCGCCATCGCCGCGCGTACGTCCTCGAACACCTCCCGCGGCAGCGTGTCGACGTTGGTCGCGACGACGGTCTCGAGCAGCCGCTCGCGAAGGGCATCGGCTGCCGCCGCGCGGGGTCCGAAGGCGCCGACCCGTTCGAGGAAGCCGAGCTGCTGCTCGGCACCGGAGACGTCGACGTTCCAGACCGGACGGTAGGCCCCCTGACGGATCGACCGGATCCGACCGACGATGCCGAACCGCAGCAGCAGCGCGGCGACGTCGCGGACGAGCCGTTCGCTGCAGCTCGCGAAGTAGACGCGCGGCGCGCTGCGCGACCCGGCCTGCGGCACGTGGATGCAGCCGTCCGTGGCCCACAGGTGGCGCAGCAGCAGCGCGGCCTGTCCGTCGGGCAGCCGCATCGCGTCGGCCGGCAAATGCTTCTCGTGCGAGCGCTGTCCGAAGATCCCGAGCGCCTTCAGCCAGCGCCCGACACCGGCTGCGTGCCAGCGGTTGCCGTTGCCGCCGATGACGAGCTGGTGCCACAGACCGCGCCCCTCGATGCGCGTGACGGTCGAGCCGAACGCCTCCGCTGCCGAACGCACCGCGTCGCTGTTGGCCTGCGACGCGGTCGTGTACCGCATCGGCTGGCCGACGAGATAGCTGCCGTCGCCGACCAGGTGGCCGAGCAGCACCACCTCGTGGTCGGCCCAGCGGACGGGCTCCGCCGGCGCAGGCACCCGGCGGGACAGCGCGACGCGATCGCCGACGGAGACCTCGCCGAGCACCCGCCAGCCGGCCCCGGTGAAGACCCGATGCTTCGCCGTGGCCCGCAGGCTGCGGCCGCTCGCGAGCGAGAGCCTGAGGACCGGACGCGACCCGACACTCCAGACGAGGTCGCTGGCGGCGGGCGCGATGCGACCGCCCTCGTGCATCGCGAGCACCTCCGGCGTCGTCCCGACCAGCTCGCGGATCGGCACGCGGCGCCCGTCGGCGAGCACCACCCGCGTCTCGCCGGTCACGCACTCGCGAAGATCCGACATGATCGGCTTCTTGTCCGTCCGCTTCTCCACCTCGCGCGAGAGCTGCGACAGCGCGATCACCGGCACGTTCAGCTCCTTCGCGAGCGCCTTCAGCGAGCGCGAGATCTCGGAGACCTCGGTCGCGCGGTTCTCGCTGGCGTTTCCGGTGCCGGACATCAGCTGCAGGTAGTCGACCATCACCAGGCCGAGCTTGCCGTACTGGCGCGCGAGCCGGCGCGCGCGGGCGCGCAGCTCGAGCGGATTCAGCGCCGGCGTCTCGTCGATGAAGAGGTTCGCGTCCTGCATCTTCTGGATCGCGGCGGTGAGCCGCGGCCAGTCGTCCTCGGTGAGCCGGCCGGTGCGCAGCCGCTGCTGGTCGATGCGGCCGACCGAGCAGACCAGGCGCATCGCGAGCTGCGCCGCGCCCATCTCCATCGAGAACACCGCGACCGGCATGCCCTGGTCGATCGCGACGTGCTCGCAGATGTTGAGCGCGAACGCGGTCTTGCCGACCGACGGCCGCGCGGCGAGGATGATCATGTCCCCGCCCTGCATGCCCGAGGTCATCCGGTCGAGGTCGGCGAAGCCGGTGGGCACGCCGGTGATGTCGTTCGGGTTCTCGCGGTTGTAGAGATCGTCGACGCGCTCGACCACCTGCGCCAGCACCGACTGCAGGTCCTGGAAGCCGGCCTTGCCGCGCGAGCCCTCCTCGGAGATCTGGAAGACCTTCGATTCGGCCTCGTCGAGGATCTGGCGCGTGTCCTTGCCCTGCGGGTTCAGCGCGGTGGTGGCGATGTCGTCGGAGACGCTGATCAGCCTGCGCAGCACGGCACGGTCACGGACGATCTCGGCATAGCGGCGCACGTTCGCGGCCGACGGCGTGCCGGTGGCGAGCGCGTTCAGGTACGACAGGCCCCCGGCCTCCTCGAGCTTGCCGGTCGACTTCAGCGCGTCGGTCAGCGTCAGCACGTCGGCCGGGTGGTTCCGCTCCAGCAGCCTCGCCAGGTGCTGCCAGATCAGCCGGTGGTCGTGCCGGTAGAAGTCCTCCTCGCGGAGCACGTCGCCGATCTTCTCCCAGGCCTCGTTGTCGAGCAGCACCGCGCCCAGCACCGACTGCTCGGCCTCGATGGAATGCGGCGGGACACGGAGTGCCGCGACCTCGGCGTCGATGGGCACGGAACCGGGGCGCGGGGTGGGCTGGGCGGACATGACTCCGATGGTACTCGCGGCGAACGGGTGCAGAAAGGCGGCGCCATGAACGACGAAGGGGCCCTCTCGGGCCCCTTCTCGGACGCGGCCGGACGGGGCGGGCCCCGTCGGCCCGATCAGGCCTCGGGCGAGACCGCGACCTTGATCGCGACGACGACGTCGGCGTGCAGCGCGACGCTGACGTCGAACTCGCCGACGGCCTTCAGCGGGCCGTTCGGCAGGCGAACCATCGCCTTCTCGACCTGCGGGAAGCCCTGCTTGCCCAGCGCGGTCGCGATGTCGAAGTTGGTGACCGAGCCGAACAGCCGGCCGTCGACGCCCGCCTTCTGCGAGATCGCGACGGTCATGCCCTCGAGCTTCGAGCCCGTCGCCTGCGCGGCGGCGAGCTTCTCGGCCTGGGCGCGCTCGAGCTCGGCGCGCTTCGCCTCGAATTCCTTGATGGCCGCGTCGGTGGCGCGGCGCGCCTTGCCTTCGGGGATCAGGTAGTTGCGCGCGTAGCCGTCCTTGACCCGCACCACGTCACCCAGGCCACCCAGGTTGACGACCTTCTCGAGCAGGATGATCTGCATGTTGTCAGTGCTCCGCTCAGTGGTTGTCGGTGTAGGGCAGCAGGGCCAGGAAGCGGGCGCGGTTGATCGCGTCCGACAGCTGGCGCTGGTACCGGGCCTTCGTGCCGGTCAGGCGGGCCGGCATGATCTTGCCGGTCTCGGTGATGAAGTCCTTGAGCGTGTCGACGTCCTTGTAGTCGATCCACTCGACCTTCTCGGCCGTGAAGCGGCAGAAGCGCTTGCGCTTGAAGAGCGCGCTCTGCGACTGACGCTTGGGTTTCTTGTCCTTGCTGCCTCGGCGCATGAATGCCATGACGGTTCCTCTATCTCTCTATGCGTTTCGATCGGCTGTGGTGTCCAGCTCGAAGTCGGTGACGTGCAGGACCAGGGCCTTGACGTTGCGGCGTCGCGGGGCGAGGAAGCCTTCCAGCTTCAGCGCCGTGCCCAGCGCCACGCGGTCGATCCTCAGCGCCAACCGGTCGGCGGCGATCGCGGAGATCTCCATCTCGACCGTCCGATCGGCTCCGGCCTCGCGCTGCACCGACTGGTGCGAGAGCTTCAGCCCGACGATCGGCACGCCCGCGGGCGTGTAGCGGATCGGCTCGCGCTCGACGAGCGCCGCGGTCAATCCGACCCGGTTCAAGCGGCGCGCTCGGTCCTTTCGGTCCGCTCGCCGCGGTCGCCGCGGTCGCCACGATCACCGCCCCGGTCGCCGCGCTCGCTCGCGCCCTCGGCACTGGCGGCGCTCTTGCGGGCCTCTTCCTTCTGGATCCGGCGCAGCATCGGCGACGGGCCGGTCTCGGCCTTGGGCATCTTGACCACGAGGTGGCGCAGGACGGCGTCGTTGAAGCGGAACGCGTGCTCGAGCTCGTCCAGCGTCGGCTGGGCGCACTCGATGTTCATCAGCGCGTAGTGGGCCTTGGCGACCTTCTGGATCGGGTAGGCCAGCTGCAGCCGACCCCAGTCCTCGACCCGGTGCATCTTGCCCTGCTGGCCTTCGACCAGCGTCTTGTACCGCTCGATCATCGCGGGCACCTGCTCGCTCTGATCGGGGTGGACGATGAAGACGATCTCGTAATGACGCATCGATTCCCCATTTTGGGAGTGTTCTGATCACGGACGCCCATGCCCGCACGGTGCGAACCGTGCAGCGCGCGCGTCCCCGTGTTCCTCGAAGGCAGCGCCGGACGCGCGCTTGCGCATCCGGTGCCGGCCGCCGGCTCGTGTCGGGGTGTCCGGCCGGCGCACGCGCGACGCGCGTGTGCCGGCACAGGTCCGTGCGGCGAGGAACCTGAGAGTATAGACCGCCCGGTCCGGAGCCGTCCAGTCCGACGAAGCGGTCGGGAATCGTGGCCGACGGCGGAGCCGTCGGGGTGGGACGCTCAGCGCGCCCGGGCCGCCGTCCCGCGACCGATCGGGTCGGGCTCGCCCGCCCAGATCCGCTGCATCAGCGCGGTCTCGCGGCCGATCACGCTCCGCAGGAACTCGTCGGCGCCCTTCATCGCCTTGAAGGACCGGAAGCCGGAGTCCAGGAACTCGTGCATCGCCGACAGGCCGGCCATCCGCGCCGGCCCCTCCATCGCGCCGAGCAGACGGCCCAGCAGCGGATGGCGGACCAGCTTGTCGAGCGCCCGCCCCACGTGCTCGACCAGCTCCACCTGCCGCAGCCGGTCGGCGCGGCTGCCGGCCTCGCGGAAGGCCCGCGCGTAGGCGTCGTCGTCGATCGGGCGGTCGCGGATCGCCGGGTCGGCCGACAGGCGGCGCGCCATCGCGAGATCGAGGCGCTCGGACAGCGCGTCGAGCTCGACCGCGTCGGCGATCGTGCCCAGCGCGGCCTCGGGCAGGAAGCGGGTCAGCGTGGGGATCACCCGCGCGAGTTCGGCGTCGCGCTGCGAGAAGTCCTTCGCACCGTAGAGCTCGTCGAGGAAGAACCGGGTGGCGGCACGGTAGCGCGGCGAGGCGAGCAGGTCCGCGTGGGTGAACGCGAGGCGCTCGGCCTGCCAGGCGCGCAGCGCGTCGCGGCGGGCCCGCGTGTCGGCGTCGACGTCGTCGAGCGCGCGCAGCGCCGCGACCTCGGCCGCGGCGATGCGGAGTCGTTGCGAGGGGTCCATCGCGCGTCGGACGGTAGAGGAAGTGGCCCGAGTATGCCGCAGGCGGGACCGCGGACCGCGGCCGGCGGCGCGCTTTAGAGCCTTCGCTCTAGCGGCACTGGCTACGATGCCCCGCATGCGAAGACGGACGCTCCTGAAGGCCGGCCTCGGCGGCGCGGCGCTGCTCGCGGCCGGCGGCGTCGCGATCCTGGCCGGTCGCGACGCGGTCCGGGACCGCGCGGCGGTGCTCGGCGCGGTGGTGCCCGCGCTGCTCGACGGCGCACTGCCCACCGAGCCCGCGGCCCGCGCGGCGGCGATCGCGCGCTGCGTCGACGCGACGGTCGTCGCGATCGAGGGCCTGGCCCCCGCATCGCAGGCCGAGCTCGGGCAGCTGTTCGCGCTGCTCGGGTCGGCGCCCGGGCGCCGGCTGCTCGCCGGCGTGCGCGAGGACTGGCCCGAGGCCTCGACGGCGGAGGTGGCG
>JBAXJZ010000151.1:0-8598 GCA_037137595.1 Burkholderiales bacterium
CGTGTAGCGGAACGCATGGGCGTCGCCGCGCGTGCGGCGGAACTCGACCGCGCGGCCGGCGACGTCGTAGGCGACGCGCTCCACACAGGCGCAGGGATGGCCGGCGGCGAGACCCAGCCGCCTCGCGTGGGCGGCGCCCAGCACGTCGAAGCGGATGGTGTCGACCGCGCGGTGCACGTGCACGCCGCAGCGCGCCGCGTAGACCGGGTACAGCAGGTCGCCCCAGTCGTCGGCGGGGCCGTGGGCCAGCGCGTCGAAGAGCGGCAGCGGCAGCCAGAGGTCCTCGACCAGGCAGGGGGCCTCGTCCAGCGTGCGCACGCGCTGCAGCCGCAGCGCGGGCTCGCCGCGCGCGAGGCCGAGGGGACCCGCCGCGTCCGCCGCCACCGGGGCCACCTGCCGCGAGACGATCCGCGACGCGGGCACGCGGCCGTCGTCGCCGAAGCGGAAGAAGCGCAGCAGCGTGGAGCCCGACAGCCCGGCGCGCACGAAGGTGCCGCGGCCGTGCCGGCGGTCGATCAGCCCCTCGTCGGCGAGCAGCTCGAGCGCGCGCCGCAGCGTGCCCAGCGCCACGCCGTGCTCGCCGGCCAACCGGTCCTCGGCGGGCAGGGCGCTGCCCGGCGGCCATTCGCCCGAGACGATCCGCGAACGCAGCGCGCCGGCGAGCGCGGCATAGCGGCTCAGGCCGGGCTGAAGCGGGACGACGGCGGCGGGATCGGGCGGCATCGATGTGGTCTAGTCCTCTAGAGGACTATATCGCCCGTCGCTGGCCGTGTCGAGACGGCCACCGGCCGGCGACCGGCTACCATCCGGGCTCACCGTTCCGAGGAGACCCCCGCATGCACGCCGTCCGCTTCTCCACCTTCGGCCTCGCCCACGAGGTCGCCGAGCTCGTCGACGTCCCCGAGCCCGACGCGCCCGGCCCGGGCGAGGTGCTGCTGGAGATCGAGCGCTCGTCGATCAACCCCGCCGACCTGCTGCAGTTCGAGGGCCGCTACGGCGCGGTGCCGCCGAAGCTCCCGGTCTGGGCGGGCGGCGAGGCGGTGGCCCGCGTGCTGCAGGCGGGCGAGGGCGTGACCCACCTGAAGCCCGGCGACCGGGTGCTCGCGCTGCTCGCGGTGCGCGGCAACTGGCGGGCGCGCGCCAAGGCCAACGCCGCGCGCCTGTTCGCGCTGCCCGAGGGCGACCTCGACCAGCTCGCGATGCTGGGCGTGAACCCGCCCACCGCGTGGCTGATGCTGCACGACTTCGTGACGCTCGCCCCCGGCGACTGGGTGCTGCAGAACGCCGGCAACTCCGGCGTCGGCCAGGCGGTGATCCAGTTCGCGAAGCGGCTGGGCTGGAAGACCGCGAGCGTCGTGCGCCGGGACGGGCAGGTCGCGCCGCTGAAGGCGCTGGGCGCCGACGTGGTGCTGGTCGACGGGCCGGACCTGGCCGAGCGCGTGCACGCCGCCACCGGCGGCGTGAAGCCCAGGCTCGGCATCGACGCGGTGGCGGGCGAGGCCACGCGCCGCCTGGGCAAGGCGCTCGCCGACGGCGGCACGGTGGTGAACTACGGGATGCTGTCCGGCCAGCCCTGCGCGCTCGACCCGGGCGACGTGGTGTTCCGCGACCTGTCGCTGCGCGGCTTCTGGCTCGCGCGCTGGTTCGCCACCCGCCCGCTCGACGAGCAGCACGCGCTCTACCGGCAGCTGGGCGGCGCGATCGCCGACGGCACGCTGCGCGTGAACGTCGAGAAGGTCTACCCGCTGTCGCAGGTGAAGGAGGCGCTCGCCCACGCGGCGCGTCCGGGCCGCGGCGGCAAGGTCCTGCTCGCGCCGAACGCCTGACAGGGGCCGGCGATGTCGATGCAGGCGATGGCGCAGATCGATCCGGGGTCGCTGCTCGACACCGCGATCAGCCTCGCCGCGGCCTTCGTGCTCGGCATGGCGATCGGCTACGAGCGCCAGGTCCGGCAGCGCACGGCCGGCCTGCGCACCAACGTGCTGGTGGCGGTGGGCGCGGCGATCTTCGTCGACATGGGCAACCGCCTCACCGGCGCGGAGGGCGCGGTGCACATCGCCGCCTACGTCGTCTCGGGCATCGGCTTCCTCGGCGCGGGCTCGATCCTGCGCGAGGGCGGCGGCGTGCGCGGCTTGAACACCGCGGCCACCGTCTGGGGCTCGGGCGCGGTCGGTGCATGCGCGGGGGCCGACCTGATCGGCGAGGCGGCGCTGGGCGCGTGCTGCGTGCTCGCGGCGAACACGCTGCTGCGCCCGGTGGCGATGCGCATCAACCGCCGGCCGGCCGCGATGGACGCGGTCGAGGAGCGGGTGCCGGTGATCCACGTCGTGCTGTCCCGAGCCGACCGCGGCGCGGTGCTCGAGCTGATCGAGACGGCCTTCGAGGAGGGCGGCCTGCCGCCGCACGAACTGCGGGTCTCGCCCTTCGGCACGGGCGAGCTCGAGGTGCAGGCGCGGCTCGGCGAGGCGCCCGAGGACGACGCGCCGATCGAGGCGGTGGTGGCGCGCCTCGCCGCGCACCCGTCGGTGAGCACCGCCTACTGGACGGTGAGCGGGGCCGAGGCCGGCTGAGGCCCCGCGGCGCGCCGCGGCCCCACCAGGTAGACCCGCGTCAGTCCGCCCTCCTCCAGCCGGTCGACCACCGTCGCCGCGAGCCGCAGGTCGTCGCCGGTCACGAACACCGGCGCGCTCCTGGGCAGGTCCGACGCGGCCTGCTCGCCCCAGACGAGGTTCACCGCGAGCGCGGCGGCCTCGTCGCCGCCTCGGTCCACCTTCACGCGCAGCGCGCCCCCCGGTCGCGCCGCCAGCACGCGCGCGGCCTCGTCGGGCGTGGCATAGAGCCCCAGCCGCGTGACCGCGCCGGAGTCGTCGAAGGGCGAGGCCTTGTCGGCGCGGGGCAGCGACTTCGCGAACGCGACCGCGGCGTCGGAGGCGGGCTCGGCGGCGGCCGCGGTCGCCGCCGACGGCGATCCGGCGTCGCCGCCCGATCCGTACGAGGCCGGCTGCACGCCGCAGCCCGTGAGGGTGCGGAGGACCGCCATCGACACCACGAGGACCCGCACGGACGGGCGGCGGACGGGCTCGGCCCAGGATCGGGAGGGGGACATGACGGACTCTCCTGCGGCCTGCCAGCGGCCGTCGACGAGCCCATCGTGCGCGCGGGGCGGCGCCGGATCGATCCCCTTCCCGGCGTACGTTCGCCCGCCCGCGACATCGACAGAGACCTCGAGGCCCGCCTGGATCGGCAGGCCGCAGGGCTGCGCGTGTGCATGGAAGACGCCGCGCGGCGGCGGCTCCGACAGGCGATCGATTCGCAGTCCGACGACGCGCCGGTCGGTCCCGGCACACGGATGGCCGCATTCGTCCCGAACGTCGGGCCGGCCTGGGCGTGCCGCGGCTCGATCCCCGCGCGGGACCGGGACGGCCGCCGCGCCGTCCGGCGCCCGCGTTTCAGCGGAAACGCCGGCGCCGCCGCACCGCCCTCACCCCCCGGCCCGGCTCGCCCCCGCCGCCGCGTTGGCGTCCTCGAGGGCCGGCCGCGCCACCTCCACCCCCGGCATCGAGAAGTGCAGCACCCGGTCGCCCGGCGTGGGGTTCAGCATCAGCCTCGTGACATCGGGCCGCGCGTAGTGCCCGGCCGGATCGGCCGCGGCCTTGGCGAGCGCGATCATCGCGAGGTCGATCTCAGCGATCACCAGTTCCTCTGCGAACTCCGAGCTCGCCTGCGCGAGCGGCCGGCCGTCGGGCGCGTAGATCACCGTGAAGCCGCCGCCTTCCTGCAGCAGCGCGCGCTTCATGTCGTCGGTGCACAGCAGCTCCACCATCGCCTTCGATACGGTGGCGCAGGGCGCGAGCACGAAGCAGCCGCCCTCGAGCGCGTACATCCGGCTCGCCGCGTTGTTCGCCTCCGGCCCCAGCGCGTAGGCCGCGCCCTTGTAGAGCGAGAAGCTCGGCCAGGCAGCCACGTGCACCTGCTCGTTCTGCGCGTACATCGCGTACTTCGACAGCGGCTGCAGATGCTCCCAGCAGCACAACGCACCGATGCGGCCGACGGGCGTGGCGTGCACCGCGAGGTGGCTGCCGTCGCCTTCGCCGAAGATCGTGCGCTCGACGTGCGTGGGCTTGAGCTTGCGACGGATGGCGATGGTCTCGCCGTCGGGCCCGATGATCCACTGACCCATGTACAGGCTGCCGCCCGCGCGCTCGCTGTGGCCCATCACCACGGTGATCGCGTGGCGCTTCGCCGCCGCCGCGATCCGCGCCGCCTGCGGCGAGCCGTAGACCAGCGACTCGTCGTGATAGCGCTGGATGAACTGCATGCCCCAGGCGGGCGAATCCAGCCACGCGAACCACGGGTAGCCCGGCAGCCAGGTCTCGGGGAAGGCGATCAGGGAGACGCCCTGCGATGCGGCCTCGGCGATCAGGGCGATCGCCTTGTCGATCGACGCGTCGAGGTCCATGAACACGGGCGCGGCCTGGACGGCGGCGGCCTTGAACTTCGGGTGGGTGACGGGCACGGCGGTCTCCTCGCAGTGGGTGGCGACGGGACGAGCCTGCGCGCTCGACGCGCGGCGCGCTTTGCATCGCGTCGCAGACCTCTTGACCGTGGATCGCAGCGCTGGCGGGCCGCCCGTCCCGACGTTGACCGCCGCCCGGCCGGCCGCGCAGACTGCCCCATCGCCCCGGAGAGACTGCATGGGCCAGCTGCTCACCACCGACACCGTCGCGCCCCGCGACCGACTCGCCTACTGGAACGATGCGATCTGCGACGTCTACGTCCAGCTCGAGTGCGACGCGCTGCGCCCCGCCGAGAACTTCGACGGACGCATCCGCCAGGACCGGCTCGGCACGCTCGAGCTGTCCCGGGTGACGAGCTGCGCCCAGCTCGTGCGGCACGGCCCGTCGCAGATCGCCCGGGCGTCCGAGGACTGGTGCCTGGTGAGCCTGCAGACGCGCGGCCGCGGCGTGGTCTCGCAGGATGGCCGCGACGCGCTGCTCGAGCCCGGCGACTTCGCGCTCTACGACAGCACGCGACCCTACTCGCTGCGCTTCGAGGGCCCGTTCGAGCAGATCGTGCTGATGCTGCCCGGGCCGCAGCTGCGCTCGCAGCTTCGCGCGAGCGAACGGCTCACCGCCACCGCCGTCGGCGGTCGCCGCGGCGCGGGCCAGCTTGCGATCCGGATGATCGAGACGCTCGCGCGCGACGTGGACACGCTCGAGCCCGAATCGGCCGCCGCGGTGTCCGACTCGGTGGCGAGCATCCTCGTCGCCGGGCTCCGCACGCTGCCCGGCGCGCGGACCGCGTCCACGCCGACCCCGCTCGCGCTGCATCGAGAGCGGATCCGCAGTCACGTACGCGCACGCCTGCGCGATCCCGAACTGTCGGTAACCGGCATCGCGCAGGCGCTGAGGATCTCGCCCAGCACCGTGCACCGCGCCTTCCAGGGCGAGCCGACGTCGATCGCGCAGTGGATCCTCGCGCTTCGCCTCGACGCGGTACGGCGCGATCTCGCCGATGCCGCGCTCGCGCGCCGCCCGGTCAGCGCGATCGCGTTCGACTGGGGTTTCAACGATGCCGCGCACTTCTCGCGGGCGTTCCGCGAGCGATTCGGGTGCGCACCGCGCGACTGTCGCGAGCGGGGTACGGCCGTCGGATCGGAGCGACCGGTTCGAGCGGACTAAGTCGGGCGGGTAGGTGACGGGCGGACCCGACCGCGCCGCTGCAAATCTCCACTGGCTTTCCGGAATACCCAAGCGCATGATGGGGTCTCCACTGGCCGCGAAGCGTTGGCCCTTGACCCCGGCCGGCAGAACACCCGCCCGGGGTCTTCCTTTGGCCACGCGTTTCCGCGGAAACGCCCCATCGGCCGGCGCCCCGCCTAAGTCCGTGCCCGTGCCGCCGCCCTGAACGCCTGCGGCGTCGTGCCCTCCATCCGCCGGAAGAACTTCGCGAAGTTCGTCGGCTCCGAGAAGCCCAGGCGCAGGCCCACGTCGGCCGCGCTCGCGTCGCCGTGCAGCAGCAGGCGCTTGGCCTCGAGCGCCACGCGCCGATCGACGAGCGACTTCGCCGACAGGCCGGTGACCGCGGTGCAGGCACGCGCGAGCGTGCTTTCCGAGTACCCGATGCGCCGTGCGAGCGCGGCCACGGTGGGCCGGTCCGCGACGCGACGGTCGAGCTCGCGCGCGAAGAGCCGGTGCACCTCGGCGTCCTGCGCACGCGCGCCCGCGGCCGACGGCGCCTCCGAGGCGAACACCCGCGCGAGGCGCAGCAGCAGCCCGAGCAGCGAGAGCCTCACCACCGCGGCCTCCACGTCCGATCCGTCGTAGCCGCGCAGGTCGCGCTGCATCCGCGTGAGCGCGTCGCAGGCCTCGCGGAACAGCGCCGCGGGCGGATGTGCGATCGCCGGCCAGTCGTCCACGTCGAGCAGCCTCGCGTCGCCCGCGCCCAGGCCCGCGGGCGGCGTCGCCATCGCCGGCAGCGCGAGCACCAGCCGGCCGTCGAGCCGCTCGGTCATCCGCCACTGCTGAACCTGCCCCGCCCGCACCCAGACCACCGTGCCGGGGCGCAGCGCGTGCTCGACGAAGTCCACGACGTGCGTGCCCCGCCCGCGCTCCACCAGCCACAGCAGATGGAAGTCCGGCCGCTGCGGCGCGAGCAGCGTCTGCGCCGCGTGCGTGCGGAGCTGGCGGCAATCGACCACGTCGATGCCGACCCGCGCCACCCGCGGGTTCCGGAAGCGGATCTCGTCGATGCGAGGGGTCGCGCGGCGGCGCGGGTGGTCCGGGCGGGCGGTCCCGGTCTGACGGATTTCGACCATGGCGTGACGCGAAGCGACCTTTGATTCGACGCCTTTCGGCGCGACATTCGATGCACCCGCCGGGCGAGACGCATCCGCGATGCGCCCGACGTTCCGTGAACCGTAGCAGGAATCGACCATCGTCGTCGCGGCGACCGGGTCGGGACCCGCATCCCCCTTCGGAGACTCCCTCATGTCCGTCCAGAAGCAACAGGTCCTCGCGCTGCTCAAGAGCATCGAGACCGGCGATCCCGCCCCGGCCGCCGTCGTGAACCCCGCGAAGTACATCCAGCACAACCTCGCCGTCGGCGACGGCCTCGAGGGTCTGGGCGCGGTGCTCGCGCAGCTGCCGCCCGGCTCGGCCCGCGTGAACACCGCGCGCGTGTTCCAGGACGGCGACTTCGTGTTCGCGCACACCGATTACGACTTCTTCGGTCCGAAGATCGGCTTCGACATCTTCCGCTTCGAGGACGGCCGCATCGTCGAGCACTGGGACAACCTGCAGGAGACCGCGGGTCCGAACCCGAGCGGCCGCACGATGATCGACGGACCCACCGATGCCGGCGATCCCTCGCGCACCGCCGCGAGCAAGGCGCTGGTGCAGGCCTTCGTCGACGACGTGCTGATCGGCGCGAAGTACGACACGCTGCCCACCTACATCGCCGGCGACGACTACGCGCAGCACAACCCCGCGATCGGCGACGGCCTGTCGGGCCTGGGTGCCGCGATCCAGGCGATGGCCGCGGCCGGCCTCACGATGCGCTACGACCGCGTGCACAAGGTGCTCGGCGAGGGCGACTTCGTGCTGACCGTGAGCGAGGGCGAGTTCGGCGGCAAGCATGTCGCGTTCTACGACCTGTTCCGCGTGCGCGATGGCCGCATCGTCGAGCACTGGGACACGATCGAGGCGATTCCGCCGCGGTCGGAGTGGAAGAACGCCAACGGCAAGTTCTGACCGCGCGACGGAGCCGACGATGACGACCCCCACCTTCGACCACGTGATCGTCGGCGCCGGCGCGGCCGGCCCGGTGCTGGCCGCGCGCCTGTCCGAGGATCCGGGCACCACCGTGGCCCTGCTCGAGGCCGGCGACGAGAACACCGTCGACGTAGGCCGCATGCAGGGCGCGTTCTTCTTCGCCTGGGGCAGCGCGATGGACTGGGGCTTCCAGACCGAGCCGCAGCCCGCGCTGGGCGGGCGCACCGTGGGCGAGCCGCGCGGCCGCGTGATGGGCGGCTCCACCGCGATCAACGTCGGCGCGTGGATGCGCGGCTGCGCCGCGGACTACGACGCCTGGGAGGCCGCCGGCGCCGCCGGCTGGAACGCGGAGGCCGCGCTCGCGGTCTTCCGCCGCGTGGAGGACAGCGCGCGCGGCCCGAATGCGTGGCGCGGCCGCGGCGGGCCGCTGTCGATGGTCGAGCTGCCGACGCCCACGCCCTTCTCCGACACGCTGCTGCGCGCCTTCACCGAAGCCGGCTACGGGCCGCGCGGCGACGTCAACGGCGAGTCGCTCGCGGTCGCGGACCGCTACGAGACGCTGTTCCCCGGCGGCGTGCGCCGCACGCCGGCCGATGCCTACCTCGACGACGCGGTGCGCGCGCGGCCGAACCTGCGGGTGATCACCGGCGCGCACGCGACCCGCGTGCTGACCGAGGGCGCCCGCGCGACCGGCGTGGCCTTCGTGCGCGACGGACAGGCGCTGCAGGTGCACGCGCGCCGCGAGGTGATCCTCTGCGCGGGCGCGTTCGGCACGCCGCAGCTGCTGATGCTCTCGGGCATCGGCCCGGCGGACGCGCTTCGTGCA
>JBAXJZ010000152.1:0-8573 GCA_037137595.1 Burkholderiales bacterium
CGTGGACAGCGTCTCGGCCCGGTCCTGTCATGCACACCGGCATGGGACGCAGTCAGTCACAGGCACACGCGCGAGGAGCAAGGGAATACCAATGCTGCTGCACCCCCTCCACATGACACACTACAAACTCCCCCCCCCCCCATCTTACCCTGCAAAACCGGGCCCAGAAGGACCGCAGGATGCCAAAGGCGTCGATGGTGGCGGGGACGCTGGCCGAGGCCCAGCCCGACCGCCGCGCCCAGACCGGTGGACGCGAGGCCGACCGCGGCGGTGACGCCCGCGCCGCCGCCGCCCACCAGCGCGCCGATCAGCCGGCCCGCGACCCGCGAGACGAACAGCCCGACGAGGAAGGCGCCGAACACCGCAGGCAGCAGCGAGACCTCGGGTTCGGCGCCCTGCGCCGGCTGCCATGGCGCGGGCAGGTCCTCGCCGGCGATGCGTCTCGACAGGTCCGCGACGCCGGCCTCGAGCCCGCCGGCGAAGTCGCCCGCGCGAAAGCGCGGCGAGATCGACTCGGAGATGATCCGCTTGGCCACCGCGTCCGGGATCGCGCCCTCGAGCCCGTAGCCGACCTCGATGCGGACCTTGCGATCGTTCTTCGCGACCAGCAGCAGCACGCCGTCGTCGATCGCGCCGGCCCCCGCGTTCCCGGTGTCGCGCTGCGCGCGCTCGCGGCCACGACCGAGCTTCCACGCCTCGACCACGCGGATCGAGTACTGCTCGATCGCCTCGGGCTGCGTGGTCGGCACGATCAGGATCGCGAGCTGCGCGCCCTTGCGCTGCTCGATCGCCGCGAGCTCGGCCTCGAGGCGATCGCGCTGCGAGGCGTCGAGCGTGCCGGTGAGGTCGGTGACCCGCGCCTGCAGGGGCGGGACCGCCTGCAGAGGCTGCGCAGCGGCCAGCCCCGGCAGGATCGTCACGACCGTGACGATCAGCCACGCGAGCAGCGCGACGCACGCGCCCCGCGGCGCCCCGCCTGGGCGGCGCGTGCCGGCGGCGGGACGGGACGCCACCGCGAGCCCTCCGCGCCCTACTTCGACGGCGCGGGCGCCGGCTTGCCGAAGTCGACCTTCGGCGCGGTGGAGATCTCGCGCTCGTTGTCGACGGTGAACTGCGGCTTGGCCTTGTAGCCGAAGACCATCGCGGTGAGGTTCACCGGGAACTGGCGGACCGTCACGTTGTAGGCCTGCACCGCGTCGATGTAGCGCTTGCGGGCGACCGTGATGCGATTCTCCGTGCCTTCGAGCTGCGCCTGCAGCTCGCGGAAGTTCTGGTCCGACTTCAGCTGCGGGTAGTTCTCGCTGACCACGAGCAGGCGGGACAGCGCGCTGCCCATGTCGCGCTGCGCCGACTCGAACTGCTTCAGAGAGTCGGGGTCGGACGGATCGACGCGGACCTGGCCGACACGCGAGCGCGCCTCGGTGACACCGAGCAGCACGTCCTTCTCCTGCTCCGCGTAGCCCTTCACGGTGTTGACCAGGTTGGGGATCAGGTCGGCGCGACGCTGGTACTGGTTCACGACCTCCGACCAGGCGGACTTGGTCGACTCGTCGGCGACCTGGATGTCGTTGTAGCCGCAGCCCGTCAGCCCGACGGCGACGGCGACCCACAGCAGCAGGCGTCTGATCACGGAGTCCTCCCTGGCATCGCGGCCCGTCCGGCCGCCGTGCCGTAAGATACCCGAACCACGGGTCACGACCGCGACGGTCCGCCATGCCCGCTCGACGTCCTCCCCGCTCCCCGGATCGCCCGAAACGCCTCGCGCCCGCGCTCGCTTGCGTGCTCGCAGCGTGGCTGTCCGTGGCCGCCGGGTCCGCCGCCGCCGCCGACGTGGTCGCGCCCCCGTCGCGGGCCGCGACGCCGACCTCGGCGACGGCCGTTCGCGACTGGAACCGCGAAGCGTTCGAACGCTACGAGGCCGGCGAGACCGGGCGCGCGCTGGTGCTGTTCCGCCGCGCGGCCCGCGGCGGCGACGCCTCCGCGCAGTACAACGTGGCGGTGATCCGGCTGCGCGACGAGAGCCGCGTGCCCTCGGTCGCCGAGGCGGTGTCGCTGCTGCGGGCCAGTGCCGGAGCCGGCTTCGCGCCCGCGCAGTACATGCTCGCCGCGATGCTCGAGACCGGCCGCCACGTCAGCGTGTCGCAGCCCGAGGCCACCGCCTGGTACCTGAAGGCCGCCGAGCAGGGCCACGTCGACGCGCAGACCTCGCTCGCCACGCAGTACTACCTCGGCCGCGGCGTCGCGCAGGACTACGCGCAGGCAGCGCGCTGGTACGAACGCGCGGCCGACGGCGGCGACGTCGCCGCGCAGTACCTGATCGCGTCGATGTACGAGACCGGCCTGGGCGTGGCACGCGACCTGCGCACCGCGCGCGACTGGTACGCGGCGGCGGCGCGCCAGGGCGACGACGCGGCGGGTCCGAAGGCCCGCGAGATCGCCGAACGCCTCGCACGCGATCCCGATTCCTGACCGATGCCCGGCCGTTCCGCCCGCGGTCCCGAGGGCGAGCCGCTGCCGCTCTTCGACGACCTTCCCGAGCCCGCGCCGCTGCCGGCTCGGCGAGGCGGCACACGAGGCGACGCGCCGGTGGGCACGGCCGCACGGCCGCTCGATCTGCCGCCCGCGCTCGAACCGTACCGCGGCCTGCTGCGGCTGGGCACCTCGTCGTGGTCCTTCCCCGGCTGGCAGGGGCTGGTCTGGGACACGCCGCCGGCGCCGTATGCCGAGGGCCGGCTGTCGCGCGAGGGGCTGCCGGCGTACGCGGCCCATCCGCTGCTGTCCGCGGTGGGCATCGACCGCGGCTTCTACGCGCCGGTGGGTGTCGACGAGTACCGGCGCTACGCGTCGCAGGTGCCGGACGGCTTCCGCTTCCTGGTGAAGGCGCCCGGCGCGGTGACCGACGCGCTGCGTCGCGACGAGCACGGCCGCGGCCGCGAGCCGAACCCGGGCTTCCTCGACGCGCGGGCCGCGATCGACACCTTCGTCGGCCCCGCGGTCGACGGGCTCGGCGACCGGCTGGGCACCCTGCTCTTCCAGTTCTCGCCGCTGCCGGCGGCGACGCTCGCCGACGCGCCCGCGTGGATCGCGTCGCTGCACCGCTTCCTCGACGGGCTGCCGCGCCCGTTGCCCGCGGGGTCGGGCTACGCGGTCGAGCTGCGCGATCCGTCGTTGCTCACGCCGCGGCTGATCGACATGCTGCGCGAGGCGGGCGTCGACTACTGCGTCGGGCTGCACGACCGGATGCCGCCGGTCGAGCGCCAGCTGCGCGCGCTCGCACGGCTGCACGGCGACGCCCCCGGTCCGCTGGTGGCGCGCTGGACGCTGCACGCGGGACTCGGCTACGAGCAGGCGAAACACCGCTACGCGCCGTTCGACGCGCTGGTGGATCCCGATCCGGCGACCCGCGATCCGCTCGCCGCGCACGCGGCGGCGACGCTTCGCGCGGGTCAGCCGGTGACGGTGATCGCGAACAACAAGGCCGAGGGCAGCGCGCCGCGGACGCTCTCGCTGCTGGCCCAGGCGATCGCGGCGATGCTGGGCGACTGACCGGCCCCGGCGGGCCGTCGCGCCGCCGAGGGGCCCGGCCGCGTGCCGGTCAGCGCCGCTTCAGCCGCGACGCGAACTGCTTGCGGAACTTCGCGACCTTCGGCCCCACCACCATCCGGCAATACCCCTGGTACGGGTTCCGCTCGTAGTAGCGCTGGTGATAGGCCTCGCCCGGCCAGTACTCGGGCGCGGGCGCGATCTCGGTCACGATCGGGTCGTCGAAGAGCTTCCGGCGGCCGAGCTCGTCGACCAGCTCGCGCGCGGTGCTCGCCTGCTCGTCGGAGTGCGTGTAGATCACCGAGCGGTACTGCGTGCCGACGTCGTGCCCCTGACGGTTCAGCGTGGTCGGATCGTGGATCGAGAAGAAGATGCCGAGGATGTCCCGGTACGAGATCCGGTCGGTGTCGAACTCGACGCGGACCACCTCCGCGTGGCCGGTGTCGCCGCCGCAGACCTGCTCGTACGTGGGGTTGCGCACCCGTCCGCCGGCGTAGCCGGACTCGACCGCGGTCACCCCGTCGACGTCGAGGTACACCGCCTCGAGGCACCAGAAGCACCCGCCACCCAGGGTGGCCGTCTCGATCGTCATCGCCGCTCCATGCAAGTCGTCCCGGGGATCGGAACGAGGATACATCGTCGGCCGCGACCGGGCGTCCTGACGCAACCGGGACCCGATGCGGCCGCGGTCCGGGCGGCGGCCCGGCGCGGCGGACGCTCAGCGTCCGAAGCGGTCGAGCAGCCGGTCGCGGTACTCGAGCAGCGCACGGGCGCTCGCCCCCATCCCGCGTTCCTCGAGCGCGAGCGTGAGCGCCATCAGCCGGCGGTGGCCGCGGCGACGGGTCGCGTCGTCCGCGCCGCCCGCCGGGTCGTCGCCGCCGCGGGCGAGCTGCAGGATCATCGCGTCGAGGTCGCGCAGCGCCTCGACCTCGGGCGGCACGCAGCCGGCGTTCTTCAGGATCCGGAACGCGACCCGCAGCTCCTCCGGCACCTGCAGCAGGTCCTCGTCCGGCAGCGGCTTGCCTGCGCCGGGCAGGTCGTCGAACTCGCCGCGCGCCTGCGCGTCGCGGATCCGGGATTCGATCAGGTCGTCGAGCGCCTTCAGCATGCACGCCCCCAGTCGGGGGACGCGCCCGCGGCGGGAACCCGACGACCCCCGTCAGGTCTTCACCACCCGTGCCGCCTTGCGGGCCGCGTCCTGCTTCGCGCGCTGCATCGTCGTGTGCAGCTGCGACGCGCCGGTATGGTACTGGACCGGCCAGCCGATCCCCCGCCAATCCTGTTCGGCCGCCGCGTGCAGGGTGAAGTACGGATCGGCGAGGTGCGGCCGCGCCAGCGCGACGAGGTCCGCGCGGCCGGAGATCAGCAGCGTGTTGACCTGGTCGGCGCTGGTGACCGCGCCCACCGCCATCGTCGCGATGTCGGCCTCCAGCCGGATCTGCTCGGCGAAGGTCGCCTGGTACATCCGGCCGTAGACCGGCTTCGAGGCCGGGTCGGTCTGGCCGGTGGAGACGTCGATCAGGTCGCAGCCGGCGGCGGCGAACGCACGCGCGATCTCGACCGAATCCGAGCCGGTGAGTCCGCCGGGGATCCAGTCGGTCGCCGACAGCCGCACACTCATCGGCTTGTGCGCGGGCCAGACCGCGCGCACCGCCTCGAACACCTCGATCGGCCAGCGCAGCCGGTTGGCGAGCGAGCCGCCATATGCGTCGGTGCGCCGGTTGGTGATCGGCGACAGGAAGCTCGCGAGCAGGTAGCCGTGCGCCATGTGGATCTCGAGCATGTCGAAGTCCGCCTGGTCGGCGAGCCGGGCGGTGTGCACGAACTGCGCGAGGACCGCGTCCATGTCGGCGCGGCTCATCTCGCGCGGCACCTGGTTGACGCCGTCGCGGTACGGCAGCGCCGAGGGCGCGAGCAGCGGCCAGTTGCGCTCGCCGCCGTCGGCCTCCTCGAGCGGCCAGTCCATCCGTTCCCAGCCGACCTGGGTCGAGCCCTTGCGGCCGGCGTGGCCGATCTGCATGCACAGCTTCGCCTGCGAGTTCGCGTGCGCGAAGTCGGCGATGCGGCGGAACGCGCGCATCTGCGCGTCGTTCCACAGCCCGGTGCAGCCGGGGGTGATCCGGCCCTCGGGCGACACGCAGGTCATCTCGACGAACACCAGCCCCGCGCCGCCGAGCGCACGCGAGCCGTAGTGCACGAGGTGCCAGTCGTTCGGCACGCCGTCGACGGCCGAGTACTGCGCCATCGGCGAGACCACGACACGGTTCGGCACCACCATGTCGCGCAGCTTCAGCGGCGCGAACATCGGCGGCGCGTCGAGCCAGGGCGGCTCGCCCTCCGACGCGATGCCCAGGCGCGCGGCCTCCTGCCGGTTCCACCAGCGCGTGGCCGAGCGCACCATCGCCTCGTCGCGCACCCGCAGGTTCTCGTAGGTGATCTGCTTGCTGCGCGTGAGCAGCGACACCTCGAACTGGATCGGGTCCATCTCCCAGAAGCGCCTGACGTTCTCGAACCAGACGAGCGACACGTTGGCCGAGTGCTGGATCCGGCCGACCTCGTCGCGGCGGCTCTGTTCGTACAGCGCGAGCGCCGCGCGCAGGTCGTCGGGCCGCGCGCCGATCGCGTCGTCGAGCGCGATCGCGTCCTCGAGCGCGAGCTTGGTGCCCGAGCCGATCGAGAAGTGCGCGGTGTGCGCGGCGTCGCCGAGCAGCACGACCGGCACGCCGTCGATCTCGGCGGCCCAGGTCCTGCACGAGATCGTGGGGAACTGCCGCCAGTGCGAGCGGTTGGTGAGCACCGCCGCGCCCTTCAGGTCGTCGGCGAACAGCCGCGTGACGAAGGCCGCGGTCTCGGCCTCGCCGTCGACCGTGAGCCCCGACGCGAGCCAGGCCGCGTCGGTGGTCTCGATCACGATCGTGCATTCGCCCGGCCGATACTGGTAGGCGTGCATGTTCCAGACGTGGCCGCGCTCGTCCTCGCGGAACGAGTAGTAGAAGCCCGGCAGATCCATCTTCGCGCCGAGCCAGACGAAGCGGTTGGTCCGCTGGTCGACCGACAGGCCGAAGCGCTCGACGTGCGCGGTGCGGACCGCGCTGTTGATGCCGTCGGCGGCGATCACGAGGTCCGCGCCGGCGTGCGCGGCGACGCCGCGGTCCTCGGTCCGGTAGCGGACCGGGATGCCGAGTTCCTCGGCGCGATCCTGCAGGATCTTCAGCAGCGCGAGCCGGCCGATGCCCGAGAAGCCGTGGCCGCCCGACCTGCGGACGGTGCCCTTGTACTGGACGAGGATGTCGTCCCAGTAGGCGAAGCCGGCCTCGATCGCGCGGCGCGACGGCGGGTCGGCGCGCTCGAGGTTGCCCAGCGTCTCGTCCGACAGCACGATCCCGAAGCCGAAGGTGTCGTCGGGCCGGTTGCGCTCGGTGACCTCGATGGCCGCCTCCGGGAACCGCTTCTTCAGGAGGATCGCCGAATACAGCCCGGCGGGGCCGCCCCCGATCACGTCGATGCGCATGGTCTGTCCTGTCCTTCGTCGCCTGCAGCCGTCCGGGTCGCGGATTGCGCCCGAATTGCTTTAAGCTTAAAGTATCTGACATGAGCTCCACAAGCCCGGGGACACCGTCCGCGCCCGCCGACGGCGACGCGTCGTCGCACCACGGCGCGCGGCTCGACTACGCGAGCACCATGAGCTACGGGGACTACCTGCAGCTCGACGCGGTGCTCGGCGCGCAGCGCCCGCTGTCGGATGCGCACGACGAGCTGCTCTTCATCGTCCAGCACCAGACGAGCGAGCTGTGGATGAAGCTCGCGCTGCACGAGCTGCGCGCGGCGCGCGCCGCGATCCGCGAGGACCGGCTGCCGCCCGCCTTCAAGATGCTGGCGCGCGTGTCGCGGATCATGGAGCAGCTGGTCCACGCCTGGGACGTGCTGTCCACGCTCACGCCGTCGGAGTATTCGGCGATGCGCGCGAAGCTCGGCTCCTCGTCGGGCTTCCAGTCGTACCAGTACCGCGAGATCGAGTTCATGCTCGGCAACAAGAACCCGGTGATGCTCAAGCCGCACGCGCACCACGCGGCCCGGCACGCCGAGGTCGAGGCCGCGCTGCACGAACCGTCGCTGTACGACGAGGCGGTCCGCCTGCTGGCCCGCCGCGGCTTCGCGATCGACCCGGACCAGCTGGACCGCGACTTCGCCGCGCCTCGCCCCTTCTCCGACTCGGTCGAGGCCGCGTTCCTCGCCGTCTACCGCGAGCCCCCCGCCCACTGGGAGCTCTACGAGCTCGCCGAGGAGCTGGTCGATCTCGAGGACGCGTTCCGGCAATGGCGCTTCCGGCACGTCACCACCGTCGAGCGGATCATCGGCTTCAAGCCCGGCACCGGCGGCACCAACGGCGTGCCCTACCTGCGCCGCATGCTCGACACCGTGCTGTTCCCCGAACTCTGGAAGGTGCGAACCGACCTATGACCACGACCCTGCGCACGCTCCAGCCCGAGGGCTGGCCCAAGCCGAAAGGCTACGCGAACGGCATCGCCGCCCGCGGCACGCTGGTGGCCGTCGCCGGCCAGGTCGGCTGGCATCCCGACGGCCGCTGGGAGACCGACGACTTCGTCGCGCAGTGCCGGCAGGCGCTGCTGAACGTCGTGGCGGTCCTGAAGGAGGCCGGCGGCGGCCCCGAGCACATCGTCCGGATGACCTGGTACGTGACCAGCAAGCGCGAGTACCTGGCCGCCGGCCGCGCGCTGGGCGCCGTCTACCGCGAGGTCATGACCGGGGCCGACGGCAAGGTCGCTTACCCGGCGATGTCCGCGGTCGAAGTGGTCGCGCTGATCGAGGACCGCGCGAAGGTCGAGATCGAGGCGACCGCGGTCGTGCCGGACTAGAATCGGGGGTTCCCCCGCCACGCCGCACCGGCGCGGACGCATCACACGAAGGACGAGACGAGATGAACGCACCCGACACCGCGCGCCTGAAGGCCGTGTTCAAGTGGGACGACCCGCTGCTGCTCGAGTCGCAGCTGACCGAGGACGAGCGGA
>JBAXJZ010000153.1:0-8567 GCA_037137595.1 Burkholderiales bacterium
CCGCGCCGTGACGGTCGGCGTGGATCAGGTCGCCGTGGCGGACCGTCATGCCGTGGACGTCGACCGGCTCGCCCCAGCCGTCGACCGCGCCCCACGCGTGCGACGGCCCGATGCTGCCGGCCAGCGCCTGGAAGCCGGGGGCGAACTGGTCGATGTCGCGGACCGAGCCGTTGGTGACCACGCCGAGCGCGCCCAGCCCCGCGTGGACCGCGGTGTTCACCTCGCCCCACATCGCGCCCAGGCCGGGCATGTCGTCGAGGTCCTGGACGACGACGACGCTCGGCCGCGGCAGGCTCGCGACGTACTCGTAGTACGCGATGCGCTTCGCGCGGCGCTCGTCGGCGCTGCCGGCGGGCGGGGCCGCGGCGCGGTAGCGGACGGTGGCCGCGTAGCCGACCATCGGCGGCAGCTCGGGCCGCACGCAGACCAGCGGCCGGCGGGTGAAGCCGACGGTGCGGCGCTGCGGCGCGACGATCTCGAGCGCGTTGCAGACGGTGGGCGTGTCGAAGCGCCGCAGCGCCTCGAGCAGGGACGGGTCGTGCACGGTCATTCGACGACGCTCCGGACGGTGGCCTCGATCTCGTGTTCGGGGACGCCCGCGCGGCGGGCGAGCGCGGCGATCTCGGCCCACGCCGACGCGGGCATCGGGAAGCCGTCGCGCAGGCGCGCGGCCCGCGCGCGGCGCTCCGGATCGCCGGCGACCATCACGCCGTCGACGCCCGGGATCGGCCTCGACCGGCGCAGGCCCTCGACCGCGCGCGTGACCTCGGCGTCGAAGGTGCCCTCGGGATCGAGCCGGCGCGGGTCGACGAACACGCCGAGCAGGCCGTTGCGCACCGGGCCGTCGTCGGTGGAGAGTCCCGTGCCGGTCAGCACGCCGCCCAGCAGCTCGCACATCACCGCGAGTCCGGACCCCTTGTGCCCGCCGCCGAAGAGGCCGCCGAAGGGCAGGATCGCGCCGGGACCGGCGGTGTTGTCCGGCGCCTCGTCGTGCACGGTGTCGCCGTACAGCACGGCGGGATCGCCCGAAGTGCTGCCGTCGGGCGCGATCAGCGCGTCGAAGGGCATCTCGGTGCGCTTCTTGGCGGCCACCAGCAGCTTGCCCTCGGCGACCAGCGCGGTCGCGAAGTCGAGGATCACGTGCTCGCCGTCCGGGCGCGGCACGCCGACCGAGACCGGCGCGGTGGAGAGCATGCGCTGCGTGCCGCCGAAGGGCGCGACCAGGAAGCTGCCGGCCACGTTGACCCAGAACATCGAGACCAGGCCCGCGTCGGCGGCCATCTCGGCATAGTGGCCGACGCGGCCGAGGTGGGCCGAGCGGCGAAGCGCGAGCAGGGACAGGCCGTGGGCCTTCGCACGCTCGATCGCGACCGCCGTCCACTTCGCGGTCACCCACTGCCCCGGCCCCTGGCAGGCGTCGACCAGCAGCATCGGTCCGGCGTCCATCAGCGGCGTGCCGTCGGTGCGCGGCACGATGCCGCCGTCCTCCAGGCCGTACCAGTAGCGGATCACGCGGACGTAGCCGTGGCTGTCGTGACCGGCGAGGTTCGACCCCACCAGGTGCTCGGCGACGACGCGGGCCTCGTCGGCCGTCATGCCGCGGTGGACGAACATCCGCGCGGCGAGCCGCGCGGCCGCGGCGGGATCGAGGTGATGCGTCGCCATGTCGGTCGCCCCGGTTCAGGCGCGCGGCGGCACCGGATAGACCATCGACGGGTCGAGCCGGCCGTCGAGGAAGTCGAGGACGTTGCGCGCGGCGTGCGTGGACATCCGCCACGCGGCCTCGCGGGTGGCCGCGGCCGAATGCGGCGTGAGGAAGACGTTCGGCAGCGCGAGCAGCGGATGGTCCGGCGGCGGGGGCTCGGCGTCGAACACGTCGATGCCCGCGCCCGACAGGTGACCGCTCGCCAGCGCCGCCGCGAGCGCGTCCTCGGCGACGATGCCGCCGCGCGCGCAGTTCACCACCGCCGCGCCCTTGGGCAGCCGGGCGAGCTCCGCCGCGCCGATCATGCCGAAGGTCTCGGCGTTGCGCGGGCAGTGGACGGTCAGGTAGTCGGCCCGCGGCAGCGCGTCGGCGAGCGTGTCGGCGAAGGTGTAGCCGAGCGCGAGGCCGGGCGCGCGGTCGATGTACGGATCGACCACCAGCACCTTCATGCCGATCGCGGACGCGACCTGCGCGACGCGCCGGCCGATGCGGCCCAGGCCGACGACGAGCAGCGTCTTGGCGCCGAGCTCGCCGCCCAGGCCTTCGTCGCGCGACGCGTAGCGCGAGGGCGTGAGCGTGGACCACTGCTCGCGCGTGAGCGCGGTGAGCCCGGCCATGCCGGTGCGCCAGCGGTCGAAGGGCTTGGACAGCGACAGCAGCATCCAGGTCGCGTGCTCGACCACCGACTGCGTGTTCGCGTCGGCGGTGATCGCGACGGTGACGCCGCGGTCGCGCGCCGCGTGCAGGTCGATCAGGTCGACGCCCACGCCGTAGCGCGCGACGAGGCGGACCGCCGGCGCGCGCTCGAAGAACGGCACGTCGCAGCGGTGGAACCGCACGATCAGCGCGTCGGCACGCGCCTCGGCCGCGCGGAACGCGGCGGCGTCGAGGGTCCAGCCCTCGACCACGTCGAGGCCGGGACGCGCGCGCAGCATCGCGAGGCCGTCCGCGTGGACGGGTTCTGTGACGAGGATCGTGGGCATGGGCGTGGGTTCGCGTCAGGGCGCGGCCAGCTCGAAGACGGGCCGCAACTCGCCGGTCCGCAGGCCGGCGGCGTTGGTCTCGGCGATCTTCGCATAGCGTCCGATCTCGGGATCGTCGGGCGATGCCAATCCGAGCGCGCGCAGCACCTCGAAGGCGGCGACGAAGCGGGCTTCGGAATGGCCGTCGGCGATCTTGATCGCGATGCCCAGCCCGCGGGACCGCACGCCGATCACCTGCACGCCGGCCGCGCCCACCTTGGCCACCCAGTCGCCACGGCCGGCGCGCATGAAGTGCAGGTCGCTGCGACCGGTGCCGGACACGTACTCCGGATGTGCGGTCATCGCGCCGAACAGCGTGCCGAGCAGCGCGTCGGTGGCGCCGCCCGCACCGCCGGCGGCCAGCAGCGCCCACAGCCGCGCGAGCCCCTCGAGCGGCAGCGCGAGGTTGGGCGCGCTGCAGCCGTCGGTGCCGCCCGGCATCGCGTCGGGGTCGATGCCGAGCAGGCCGCCCACCTCCTCGCGGATGCGCCGCTGCAGGGGGTGCGCGGGCTCGAGGTAGGTCTCCACCGGTTCGCCGCGCAGCGTGCACCACGCGAGGAAGCCCGAGTGCTTGCCCGAGCAGTTGTGCCAGCGCGGGTCGAAGTTCTCGTGCGGCGGCGGCGTGCGGCCGAGCGTCTCGTACATGTAGGGCACGTGGCAGCCGCACTTCAGCCGGCGCCAGTGGTTGCGCGACTTGCGCAGCAGCCCTTCGACGGCCGCGACGTGGAAGGGCTCGCCCGAATGGCTCGCGGTGAGCATCGCGACCTCGCGGTCGTCGAGGCCGAACTGCTTCGGGCCGTCGTCGCGCAGCAGCGGCAGCGCCTGGAAGGCCTTCAGCGTCGAGCGGGTGAAGGTCAGCGCGCGCGGGTCGCCGGCCGCGTGCAGCAGGCGTCCGGACGCGTCGACGACGGCGACCGATCCGTAGTGGACGTTCTCGATCTCGCCGCCGCGGGTGGCGACGACGAGCGGCACGTGGGCGGGGGCGTTCATGGGCCGATTCTAGTCGGCCCCGCCCCGCGCGGGCGACGCGCGGGATCAGATCCCGAGCTGCGCCACCCAGTCGGTCGCCTGCATCTGCGCGAGGTTCAGGGCCTTCGGCGAGATGTCGAGCTCCTTGCAGAGCTGCGCCACCCCGGCCAGCGACGGGTCCTCACAGGCCTCGGCCAGCTTCAGCAGCGTGGCGAACTCGCCGGTCCGGTGCAGCAGGCCGTCGGCCACCGCCTTCGGCAGGTCGAGTTCCTCGAGCGCCTGCGCCATCGGCGTCATCAGCATCGCGGGCAGCAGCGAAAAGGTGCCCGCGATGAAGAGGTTGTCGCGCTGCGCGACGTCGAAGCGGCCCTCGCCGAGCAGCTCCATGAGCCGGCCGCGGATGATCGCGGTGCGGGCGAGCAGCGGCGCGGTCGGGTCCTTGCTCTCGGTGGAGGCGAGCAGCAGGGTCAGCCAGCGCGCCAGCTTCTGGTAGCCCAGCAGCGCGATCGCGTGCTTGAGCGAGTCGATCTTGGTCGACAGGCCCATGCCCGCCGAGTTCATGTAGCGCAGCAGCTTGACCGACAGCGCGACGTCGCGCTTGAGCGCGGCGTCGACCTCGACGACGTCGGCGTTGCGCAGCAGCAGCTTGATCGCGTGCATCACCGCCGCGCGCGCGGGCTCGAGCTTGCGCGCCGACAGCGTCTCGGGCCGGGAGAAGTAGAAGCCCTGCAGGCAGTCGAACCCGAGCTGCAGGCAGGCCGCGGCCTGCTCGCGGGTCTCGACCTTCTCGGCGACCAGCAGGCGACGGCCGCCGGCGGCCTTCAGCAGCTTCATCACGAGCGGAAGCTGCTCCATCGGCACCTGCAGCAGGTCGACCTTGGCGTGCGTGGTGAGCGCGAACAGCGGCTGGCGCACCACCGCCGGCGAATCGACGGTGACCGCGATGCCGTAGCCCTGCTTGCGCAGTTCGGCGATCCGCGCGAGCACCGTCGGTTCGGCGCCCACCTTCGACGAGAACTCGAGCACGGTGTGCTTCGGATCGAGCAGCGCCAGCGGCGAGTCCGGGCCGAGGGTCTCGGCGCCGACGTTGATGAAGCCCATCTTGCCGCCCAGGACCTGCTCGATGCCCAGGTCCTGCAGCAGCGAGGCGACCACCACGACGCTCGCATAGTTGTCGTCGGTGACCAGGGCCTCCTGCGAGGTCGCGTCCGGGCGGTACAGCAGTTCGTAGGCGATCAGCTGCTGGTTCCGGTCGAGGATCGGCTGCCGGCCGAGGAAGGCGCCCGGTTGCTCGACGAAGGCCTCGGCGGACGGCAGGGACGTGGTCGGAGTCGCGGTGACGGTCATGCGAGCGCGGCCTCCTGAACCGCGGCCTGAGCGGAACGCCGGGCGCGCGTCAGCGTCCGGCTCGAGATCGTGAGGGTGTCGCACAGCGCCTCGACGCGCTCGGGGGTGCCCGATTCGAGCGCCTCGGCGAGGTCGAGCAGCGGGCCGTAGCGGCCCTGGCGGGTGGTGAGCGCGTCGACCACCGCCTCCGGCAGCGCGAGCGACGCGATCGCGGGCGCCATCGGCTGCATCAGCATCGCCGGCAGCATCGACAGCGCGCCCACCAGGAACAGGTTGTCGCAGTCCGTGCCCTCGAAGTACTCGGCGCCGAGCATCTCGAGCATGCGGCCGCGGAAGACCGCGGTCCGGCCGAGCGCGGCGGCCGCCGAGGACGGCTCCTCGACGGTGTTCAGCAGCAGCTGCAACCAGCGGCCCAGCCGCCGCGCGCCGACCAGCTCGAGCGCGTGCGCCAGCGAGTCGACGGGAATCATCATCCCGAAGTTCGACGCCGCGGTGTAGCGCAGCAGGCGCCAGCACAGCGCCGCGTCCATGCGGATCGTCGGCTCGAGCGCGGCGGGCTCGGCGCCGGCGGCGAGCTGCGCGAGCGTGCGCCGCACGACCGCGTGATTGACGCCCAGCCGGACGCTGCCCATGACCTCGGGGCGGCCGACGAACCAGCCCTGCAGCGCGTGCATGCCGAGCGCGAGACAGCGGCGGGCCTGCGCCTCGGTCTCGACCTTCTCGGCCACCAGCACGTGATCGCCGTACCGCAGCGCGGGCACGAACACGTCGAGCTGGTCGTCGGGCACGGCGCGCAGGTCCACCTTCAGGTGGCTCGCCAGCGGCAGCCAGGGCCGCAGCGCGTCGAGCGGCGGCACGGCGGGCACGGCGATGCCGAAGCCCATCTCGCGCAGCATCCGCAGCCGATCGGCGAGCTCGGCGTCGAGCGGCGCGAGCCGGGTGAGCTCGAGGACCGTACGGCGGGGGTTCAGCAGCACCAGCGCCCCGGCGTCGCGCAGCGACTCGGGGTCGACGTTGACGAAGGCCTGGCGGCCGGCGAGCACCTGCGGCGCGCCGAGGTCGTGCAGCAGGGTCGACAGCACGTGCAGGCTGGCCGAGTGCCCGTCCTCGAAGCAGGCGCGGTCGTCCGTGGCGCGGGCTCGGTAGAGCAGCTCGTAGCCGAGCAGCCCGCCCTCGCGGTCGACGATCGGTTGGCGGCCGAGGAAGGCCTGGTCGTGTCCTGACATCGCGGTCTTGAGGTGACGGATGTCACGATTATCGACGTCCGGAACGCCCGCCCGAGCCCGAAACGGGCGCGTCGGACGGGCGGGCACCGAGGTCCGCCCGACGGGCGTCGAGGCTTCGCCGGCGGTCCCGGAAACGACACGGGCGCCCGAAGGCGCCCGTGGCGGAGGGGACCGGCCGGGCCGCGTCGCGCGGCCCGCCGGATCAGAACACGCTCTCGCGGACGAAGACCAGGTCGCCCGGGCGGATCGGGTCGTCGAGCTTGGGCTCGAGGATCTGGACCTGCTTGTTGCCGTAGCGGCGGTGCACGCGGACGTTCCGGTCGGTGCCGCGCAGGGTCAGGCCGCCGCCCTTGGCGATCGCCTGGGCCAGCGTCAGGCCGCGGTCGACCTCGTACATGCCGGGACGGGTGACCTGGCCATAGATGTAGTACTGCGGCGAGCGGTTCACGTAGATGACGTCGCCCGCCTGCATCTGCGGGTCCTTGCTCAGGTCGCCGGACGCGAACATGTCGACCAGGTCGATCTCCAGCCGCATCGGCTTGCCGCTGCGCTGCGTGACCAGCACCACCTCGTCGGCGCCGGTGGGCGCGATGCCGCCCGCGAGCGACAGCACCTCGGACAGACGCATGCCGGTCGTCTCGAGCGGATAGCGGCCGGGTCGCGCGACGTTGCCGAGCACCGACACCTGCTGGCTGCGGAACGTGGTGACGTTCACCGTGACCTGCGGGTTCTGCAGGAACTTGCCGTCGCGCAGCCGCTGGGCGATCAGGCGTTCGACCGCGGTCGGCGACAGACCGCCGATGCGCAGGGCGCCGAGCAGCGGGAACGAGATCACGCCGGCCTCGGAGACGCGGGCCTCGACGGTGAGATCGGGGTTCTGGAAGACCTGGATGCGGATCGCGTCGCCCGCGCCGAGGAGGTAGTCCTCGCGCGCGGCCTCGGCGGTCTGCGGCTGCTGCGCGCCGGCGGGCGTGGCGGCGAGGCCCGCGAGCAGCGCGAGCGCGGTCGCGGCGCGGGCCAGCGCCCTGAGGATCCGGGGTGCGATCGAGTGGGTCATGCGTGTGCGCCTGGTCGTTGAAACGGTCAGGGCGAGCACGGGGCCCGCCCTGTCGAGACGCCATCCTAAACGGAGCGGCGCACCGGTCGCGTGACCGAATCCGCAACGCGTCGCATCGGCCCGACGCGGCGCGGCGGTCTCCGGTCAGAACGCGGCGCGCACGCCCACGCCGAACCAATTGTCGGTGAAGTCCTGGCCCGCGTAGTTCGAGGTCCGCTCGAGGCGACGGAGATCGCCGTAGATGAAGACCCGGCGCGCCAGCTCGTAGTTCACCCGCAGGCCGAGGTCGGTCACCTTGTCCTTGCGGATCGGGGCGCCGGAGATCACGAAACCCGGATCGCCCTCGTAGCGGCGGTTGCTGAAGTCGAGCAGCGCCTCGATGGAGACGCGGGAGGTCGCCGCCCAGATCGGCCGGAACACGATGCCGGTGCCGCGGACGTAGTTCGAGTTCAGCAGCTCCGCGATGCTGATGCTGTTGTAGATGCCGCCGCGCATCGTGATCGCGCCGGTCAGCGGGAACTCGATGTCGAATCGGCCCGTGATGCCGGAGAAGTCGCGCTGAGACAGCGTGTCGTAGTTGCGCCGCGTGTAGCCGATCTCGCCGCCGTAGCGGGTCGCCTCGTTCGGGCGGTAGTTGAGCCGCAGCAGCAGCGCGTCCTGCGCGTAGGCATTGTCGACCGCCGCCGGAAGCAGGTTGCCGTTCGCGTCGAAGATCTGGCGGTTGGGGTACTTGCCGTTCTCGCGCCGGTAGACGAAGTCGGTGTCGATCGCCCTGCCCGGGTAGTAGCGCACGCCGGCTTCCGCGCCGGTCGCCGTGAAGTTGCCCGAACGGAGCGAGACCGCGGAGTTGTCGATGCCGAAGTAGTCGACCGCGCCGATGAGCGCCCAGCTCTGCGTCATCCGGAAGCCGGCCAGCGCGCGGGCCGAGGTCAGGTCGCGCAGGTTGTTGATCCGGCCGCCGACCAGGTCGAAGGCCGACTGGTCGCGCAGGTAGTTGGCGGACACGGTGCCGAACACCGGACGGCCCACCTCCCAGTCCCAGCGACCGCCCACGTTGTAGCCGAGGTAGTCGTACTGAGAATTGTCGAGGTACTTCACCGGCTGCACGTTCCCGTACAGCGTGAAGCGCTGCAGACTCACCTCGCGCTCGAAGCGCGCGCCGAGGAGCCCTCGGAAGATCGTGTCCCGCGTCGCGACCGGCGTGCGGAACAGATTGCTGTGGTTCTCCACGGCCGCGGAGG
>JBAXJZ010000154.1:0-8560 GCA_037137595.1 Burkholderiales bacterium
GCTGCGCGGCCGACCCGGCCGCGGCCCGCCGCCGCGCGCTCGACGCCTGCCGGGCCGACCTCGGCTGCGACTGCCAGGTCGCGGCGTTCTCCGGGCGCAACCTGTTGAACGGCGCGGGCGGCACGGTCTGCACGGCGCCGCGACGCTGAGGCGTCGAGGCGCCGGGTCGTCACGTCGCCGAGTCGCCGGCGGTCGGACCCGCGTCGAGCGCCGTCGCGTCCGGCGCCCTCGCACGCACGCGGTCCGCCGGCGCGTCGTCCGCCCGACCTCAGCCCGCCGGCGGTGCCGCGGCGGCGAGCACGCCGCGCAACCAGTCGACGAACGCCGCCACGTGCCGCTGGCTCGACGACTCGCGGTTGACCACCAGGTAGAAGCCCCAGCCCGAGGGCACCGGCCGGCCCACCGGCGCCACCAGTCGACGGTCGGCGAGGTGCTCGCGGACGTAGAGCGTGGGCGCGAGCATCACGCCCTGGTCGCGCAGCGCCGCGTCGAGCGCCTGGTGCGTGAAGCTCAGCATCAGCCGCGGCGCATCGGCCGGCATCGTCGTGCGCAGTCGCGCGAACCAGCGTTCCCAGTGGCCGTCGTCGCGGCCGGTGGGCGCGTCCTCCACCAGCAGCGTCGTGCGGCCGAGGTCGGCGGGCCGCCGGAACGGCCCGTCGCGCCGCGCGAGGCGCGGGCTCATCACCGGCACCAGCTGCTCGTCGACCAGCAGCTCGAGGCCACGCGGCGCGCGGTCGTGCCGGTAGTAGCGGACCGCGACGTCGATGCCCTCGCCCTCGAGGTCGCGCAGCACGTCCGAGCCGTCGATCCGCAGGTCGATGCCGGGATGCGCGCGGGAGAAGTCGGGCAGACGCGGCACCAGCAGCAGCGACGCCAGCGAGGCCGCGGTGGTCAGCGACACCCGCCGCCGGCGGCGCGGGCCGCGGACCTCGTCGACGCCGCGATCGATCTCGCGCAGCGCCGTCTGGACCGCGACGAAGAGCCGCTCGCCCGCGTCGGTGAGCCGCAGGCTGCGCACGCCGCGCCTGAACAGCGCGCGGCCGAGCTGGTCCTCGATGCCCTTGACCTGACGCGAGACCGCCGACTGCGTGAGCCCGAGCTCCTGCGCGGCGAGCGTGAAGCTGAGCAGCCGCGCGGCGGCCTCGAAGCCGCGCAGGCCGGACAGGGGAAGGGGACGGGTGCGAGGGCTCGCCACGGGCCGCAGTATGCGGGGCCCGCCGCGCGGACGCATGCGTTTTCCGCATGCATGCCCCCGGGCTTTTCGTTTGTCCGCGCAAGGCGCCGTGCCGAGACTTCTCCCTCGGTCGTCGTCCTCCCCTGCAGGGCGACCCGGTACCGCGAAGGAGTCCCCGATGAGCGCCCATGCCCCCACCGCCGTCTGCCCGACCTGCGCCGTCCGTACCGCGACGGCCCCGGTTCGCGCGCCGCGCGTGTCGGCCGCGGAACGCGTCGCGGCGGACGCGGCCGCGCGGCTCGCCGCGTCGCTGCGCGCCTGGGTCCGGTGGCGGCGCATGCGCGACGGACTGGCCGAGCTGCGTGCCCTCGACGACCGCATGCTCGCGGACCTCGGGATCGACCGCGGCGGCGTGGATCGCGCCGCGCGCCGTGGCCGCCCCTGAAACGGGACGGGCCCGCGCGAGGCGGGCCCGTCGAGGTCGGCCGGTCCGGGGCGGAGGGTCGCTCCGCCTCTAGCGGAGCGAACGGTTGATCGACGCCAGCGCCTTCGACCCCGGCACCAGCTCGCGATCGCCCAGCCGGTTGAACGGCATGTCGACCGTGTTCAGGTGCGCGTGCATGTCCTCGGGGTTCGGGTCGACGAAGAGCAGCCCGGTCACCACCTCGCCGCGCGCGTGGTGGTGCGCGATGTAGTTCATCGCCGCCACCCGGTCCGTCGGGTCGTAGCCCTCGGCGAGCCGGCGCAGCCGCATCACCGTGCCGTCGGGCTGCGGCACGTCGACGTAGCCGCCGGGCACCACGTCGGCCGTCTGCTCGGCCGCCAGGTCGATGAAGTCGATGCGGTTCACCGCCTCGTTGTGCTGGCGCACGTACTCGTAGCTCTTCGTGCTGCCGGCGTGGTTGTTGAACGCCACGCAGGGGCTCACCACGTCGACGAAGGCCGCGCCCGGGTGCTCCATCGCGCCCTTGATCAGCGGCACCAGCTGCTTCTTGTCGCCCGAGAAGCCGCGCGCGACGTAGGTGGCGCCGAGCTGCAGCGCGAGCGAGACCATGTCGATCGGCGCGTCGGCGTTGATCACGCCCTTCTTCGACTTGGAGCCCTGGTCGGCGGTGGCCGAGAACTGGCCCTTGGTGAGGCCGTACACGCCGTTGTTCTCGACGATGTAGACCATGTTCACGCCGCGCCGCATCACGTGCGCGAACTGCCCGAGGCCGATCGACGCCGAGTCGCCGTCGCCGGAGACGCCGAGGTAGAGCAGGTCCCGGTTGGCGAGGTTCGCGCCGGTGAGCACCGACGGCATCCGGCCGTGCACGGTGTTGAAGCCGTGCGAGTTGCCGAGGAAGTAGTCGGGGGTCTTGCTCGAGCAGCCGATGCCCGAGAGCTTGGCCACGCGGTGCGGCTCGATGTCGAGCTCCCAGCACGCCTGGACGATCGAGGCCGAGATCGAGTCGTGGCCGCAGCCGGCGCACAGCGTCGAGATCGCGCCCTCGTAGTCGCGGCGCAGGTAGCCGACCTTGTTGCGGGCCAGCGTGGGATGGTGGAGCTTCGGCTTCGCGATGTAGGTCATTTGGCGCTCCGCTGGGTGGCGGCGGTGATGCGGCCGATGATGAAGCGCGCGGTGATCGGCGTGCCGTCGTAGTGCAGGACCGAGACCAGCTTCGCCGGATCGACCTGCAGTTCGTTGACCAGCATCGACTTCATCTGCGCGTCGCGGTTCTGCTCGACGACGAACACCGTCTCGTGCTCGTCGATGAAGCGATCGACCGACTCCGGGAACGGGAACGCCCGCAGCCGCATCGTGTCGAGCGGCACGCCGTGTTCCTCGAGCACCTCGAGCGCCTCGTCCATCGCGGGGCTGGTCGAGCCGAAGTAGATCGCGCCGTAGGGCGTCTTCTTCTTCGCGCGCCGCACCACCGGCTGCGGCACCAGCGACTTCGCGGTGTCGAACTTCCGCAGCAGCCGCTCCATGTTGTAGACGTAGTCGGGGCCGGCCTCGGAGTACTTCGCGTACGGATTGCGCGTGGTGCCCCGCGTGAAGTAGGCACCCTTCGTCGGGTGCGTGCCGGGATAGGTGCGGTAGGGGATGCCGTCGCCGTCCACGTCGAGGTAGCGGCCGAAGTCGCGGCCGGACTCGAGCATGTCGTGGTCCATCACCTTGCCGCGGTCCATCGACGTCGAGTCGTCCCAGGCGAGCGGACGGCACAGCCGCGTGTTCATGCCGATGTCGAGGTCGGTCATCACGAACACCGGCGTCTGCAGGCGGTCGGCGAGGTCCAGCGCCGCGGCCGTGTGCTCGAAGCACTCGGTGGGATCCTCGGGCAGCAGCAGCACGTGCTTGGTGTCGCCGTGCGACGCGTACGCGCAGGCGATCAGGTCGGCCTGCTGGGTGCGCGTGGGCATGCCGGTGGACGGCCCGCCGCGCTGCACGTTGACGATGGTGACCGGGATCTCGGCGAAGTAGGCGAGGCCGATGAACTCGGTCATCAGCGACACGCCCGGGCCCGAGGTGGCGGTGAACGCGCGCGCGCCGTTCCAGCCGGCGCCCACCACCATGCCGATCGAGGCGAGCTCGTCCTCGGCCTGCACGATCGCGTAGCGCGCGCGGCCGGTCTCGGGGTCGGTGCGCAGCTTCTGGCACCAGCGGGTGAAGGCCTCGGCCACCGACGAGCTCGGCGTGATCGGGTACCACGCGCAGACGCTCGCGCCGCCGTAGACCGCGCCCAGCGCCGCCGCCGAGTTGCCCTCCATGAAGATCCGGTCGCCCACCGCGTCGCGCCGCTCGACCTTCAGGCCGATCGGCTCGAGGCACTGCGCGGCGTAGTCGCGGCCGAGGTGGAGCGCCTTGACGTTGGAGTCGAGCAGCCGCTCCTTGCCCTTGTACTGCTCGCCGAACAGCTCCTCGATCGCGGCCGCCTCGATGCCCAGCAGCACCGAGAGCGCGCCCAGGCAGACGATGTTCTTCATCAGCTGCCGCTCGCGCGGCTCGCCGTAGGTGACGTTGCAGATCTCGGTCAGCGGCATGCCGATCGCGATCACGTCGTCGCGGAACCGCTCCTTCGTCAGGAACTTCGTCGAGTCGTAGAACAGGTAGCCGCCGGGCTCGATCTCCTTGACGTCGCGGTCCCAGGTCTGCGGATTCATCGCGACCATCATGTCGACGCCGCCGCGCCGGCCGAGCCAGCCCTTCTCCGAGACCCGCACCTCGTACCAGGTGGGCAGGCCCTGGATGTTCGACGGGAAGATGTTGCGCGGGCTCACCGGCACGCCCATCCGCAGGATCGCTCGGGCGAAGAGTTCGTTGGCCGAGGCCGAGCCCGAGCCGTTGACGTTGGCGAACTTGACGACGAAGTCGTTGAGCGCGGTGATCGGCCGCAGCGTCGAGGCCGGCCGGGCCTGGTCGGGTTTCAGCGGCGCGTTCATGCGTGCCTCCGTTGGGCGGGCGCGGCGAGCACGGTCGAGCCGCCGCCGCCGCCGGCCGTGGCCGGCGCTCGATACGGCGCGCGGTTCACGCCCGCGCCGGCGCGGCCGGGCACCTCGCCCGCGTGCGTCATCTGCAGCAGGAACTTCTGCATGTCCCAGGCGCCGGTGGGGCAGCGCTCGGCGCACAGGCCGCAGTGCAGGCAGACGTCCTCGTCCTTCACCATCACGCGGCCGGTCATCTTCAGCGCGCCGGACACGTAGAGGGCCTGGTCGGTGTTCGTCGCCGGCGCGTTCAGCCGCGTCCGCAGGTCCGCCTCCTCGCCGTCGGGCGTGAAGGTGATGCAGTCCATCGGGCAGATGTCGACGCAGGCGTCGCACTCGATGCAGGTCTTCTCGTTGAAGACCGTCTGGACGTCGCAGTTCAGGCAGCGCTGCGTCTCCTTGTAGGCGGTGGCCGGGTCGAAGCCCAGCTCCACCTCGATCTTGATGCTGCGCAGCGCCGCCTCGGCCGCGGCCCACGGCACCTTGTGGCGCATGTCGTTGGCCGGGTCGTTGTCGTAGGCCCACTCGTGGATGCCCATCTTCTGCGACGCGAGCGTGACGCCCGGGCCGGGGCGCTGCGTGACGTCCTCGCCCTCGAGGTGCTTGTGGATCGAGATCGCGGCCTCGTGGCCGTGGGCCACCGCCCAGATGATGTTCTTGGGGCCGAGCGCCGCGTCGCCGCCGAAGAACACGCTCGGGATCGTCGACTGCAGCGTCTTCTCGTCGAGCTTCGGCAGGCCCCAGCGGTCGAACTCCAGGCCGATGTCGCGCTCGATCCAGGGGAAGGCGTTCTCCTGGCCGATGGCCACCAGCACGTCGTCGCACTCGAAGCGGTGCTCGGGCTCGCCGGTGGGCACCAGCGAGCGCCTGCGCGCACCGTTCGCGTCGGTCGACCAGACGGCCTTCACCTTCTCGAAGGTCATCGCGACGATCTTCCCGTCGCGGTGCTCCACCGCCTTGGGCACCAGGCAATCGAGGATCGGGATGCCCTCGTGCTGCGCGTCCTCCTTCTCCCAGGGCGAGGCCTTCATCTCGTCGAACGGCGAGCGGACGATCACCTTCACGTCCTCGCCGCCCAGGCGCTTGGCCGACCGGCAGCAGTCCATCGCGGTGTTGCCGCCGCCCAGCACGATCACGCGCCGGCCGATCTTCGTCACGTGACCGAAGGACACCGAGCTCAGCCAGTCGATGCCGATGTGGATGTTCGCCGCCGCCTCCTTGCGGCCCGGCACGTCCAGGTCGCGGCCGCGCGGCGCGCCGGAGCCGACGAACACCGCGTCGAACCCTTCGGCGAGCAGCGCCTTCAGCGAGTCGATGCGGCGGTGGACGAACTTCACGTCGCCCAGCCGCGTCACCCAGCCCATCTCCTCGTCGATCACCGATTCCGGCAGCCGGAAGCGCGGGATCTGCGAGCGGATGAAGCCGCCCATCTTCGGTTCCTGGTCGAAGACGGTGATGTCGTAGCCCAGCGGCGCGAGGTCGCGCGCCACGGTCATCGACGCGGGGCCCGCGCCGATGCAGGCGATGCGCCGGCCGTTGGGGGCGGCGGCGGGCGGCGGCATCAGGTCGGTCACGTCGCCCTTGAAGTCGGCGGCGACGCGCTTCAGGCGGCAGATGGCGACCGGTTCGGGCGAGGGCAGGTTCTCGTCCTCGACGCGGCCGCGCCGGCAGGCGGGCTCGCACGGACGGTCGCAGGTGCGCCCGAGGATCCCCGGGAACACGTTCGACTTCCAGTTGACCATGTACGCGTCGGCGTGGCGGCCGGACGCGATCAGGCGGATGTATTCGGGTACGGGGGTGTGGGCCGGGCAGGCCCATTGGCAATCCACGACCTTGTGGAAATGGTCGGGATCCCGGATGTCCGTCGGACGCACTGTCTCCTCCCTGCGCCGCCGCGTGCCCGCGGGGGGGCGGCGGAGCGACCGTGCCCCGGATGGTGTGTCGCGCATCGGTGGGGCAGCCGTGCGCCTGGTGTGTGCGGGCCATGGTAGCACCGCGCGCCCCGTTAGAATGCCGCTTTTTCCCCCGGAGCCGGACCCGAGTGCAGCGCGTCCTGGCCATCGCCCACGTCCTGGGCGGCCTGCTGATGGTGATGGCGGCGACCTATCTGCTGCCCATCGGCTGGTCGCTCGCGGTCCGCGACGGCACCACCGACAGCTTCGTGCAGGCCTCGTTCGGAACGGCCGCGCTGGGGCTGGCGCTCTGGGCGCCGACCCGTCGGCGGCGCCGCGAGCTGCAGGCCCGTGACGGCTGCCTGCTGGTGGTGCTCGGCTGGATGGCGATGGCCGGCGCGGCGATGCTGCCCTTCCTGCTGGAGCTGCCCGGCCTGTCGGTCACCGACGCGTTCTTCGAATCCATGTCGGCCCTGACCACCACGGGCGCGACCGTGCTGTCGGGGCTCGAGACGCTGCCGCAGAGCCTGAACCTCTGGCGCCACGCGCTGCAGTGGTTCGGCGGCATGGGGATCATCGTGCTCGCGATCGCCATCCTGCCGCTGCTGGGCGTGGGCGGCATGCAGCTCTTCAAGGCCGAGATGCCCGGCCCGATGAAGGAGACCAAGCTCACGCCGCGCATCACCCAGACCGCCAAGGGCCTGTGGCTGATCTACGTGGCGCTGACCCTGGCCTGCCTGCTCGCGCTGCGCGCGGCCGGCATGAGCTGGTTCGACGCGATCTGCCACGCGTTCTCCGCGCTGTCGCTCGGCGGCTTCTCCACCCGCGACGACAGCATCGCCGGCTTCGCGTCGCCGGCCATCGAGTGGGTGCTGATCGTCTTCATGATGATCGCGGTGATCAACTTCACCACGCACTTCGTCGCGCTGCGCGCGCGCTCGTTCGAGGCCTACGCCCGCGACGCCGAGGCGCGCTGGGTGTGGCTGGCCATCGTGGGCGCGGTCGCGGTGATCACCGCCTTCCTCTGGTGGAGCGGCACCTATCCCGACCCGTACGACGCGATGCGCGTCGCGATCTTCAAGACGGTGTCGATGGCCACCTCGAGCGGCTACACCAGCGCCGACTACGAGCAGTGGCCGCCGTTCGCCGGCATGACGCTGCTGCTGCTGGGTGGCCTGTGCTCGTCGTCGGGCTCGACCGGCGGCGGCATCAAGATGGCGCGCACGCTCGTGCTGTTCAAGCAGGCCTCACGCGAGCTGCTGCGGATGACGCACCCGCGCGCGGTGCGGCCGCTGCTGCTCAACGGTCACCGGATCGGCGACAACGTCGTGCTCGCGGTGCTGGGCTTCATGCTGCTCTACGGCGCCACGCTGATCGGCGTGACGATGGTGCTGCTGGCCACCGGACTCGACCCCACCTCGGCCTTCGGTGGCGCGTTCTCCTGCCTGAACAACATCGGCCCGGCGCTGGGCGTGCTGGGGCCGAGCCAGAACTATGCGGCCCTGACCGACTTCCAGACCTGGGTCTGCACCTTCGCGATGCTCGCCGGGCGGCTGGAGCTGCTGACGGTGTTCGCGCTGCTGACGCCGGGGTTCTGGCGTCGGTGATCACCGAGACGCTTCTCGTCACCGGCTTCCTCGGCGCCGGCAAGACCACCCTGCTGTCCGGCTGGCTCGCCGAACGCCCCGCGCACGAGCGCTGGGCCGTGCTGGTCAACGAGTTCGGCGCGCTGGGCGTGGACCGCGCGCTGCTGGGGGGCGACGGCGCCGACGCGGCCGTGACGGTGGCCGAGATCGCCGGCGGCTGCGCGTGCTGCGCGGCGCGCGTGGCCTTCGACGCCACGCTGGTCCGCCTGCTGCGTCGCGGCCCCTGGGACCGGCTCGTCGTCGAGACCACCGGGCTCGGCCACCCGGCCGAGCTCGTCGACCGTCTCCACGCGCCGGCGTTCGCGGACCGGCTGCGGGTGCGCCCGCCGGTCGCGGTCGTCGACGCGACCCGGGCCGGGCTCTACCTCGACGCCGGCCGCACC
>JBAXJZ010000155.1:0-8530 GCA_037137595.1 Burkholderiales bacterium
CCGCCGCGAAGCCGAGCACGAGCAGCAGCCCGGCGAGGGTGGCCTGCACCGCCGGCCATGGCGACGGCGGCGGCAGCTGCACCAGGATCGCCGGACCGGCCAGCTCGACGAGCGCGAGGTGACCGGCCCAGCCGAACTGCGAACCGACCGCGCCGGCCGCCACGCCCAGCCACAGCATCTCGAGCAGCAGCGCGGCGAAGAGGCGCCCCTGCACCAGTCCGAGCGCACGCATCACCGCGCAGCCGTCGAGGTGCCGCTGCGCGAAGCGGCGCGCGGCCACGGCGATCGCCACCGCGGCGATCAGCGCGGACAGCAGCGAGACCAGCGCGAGGAACTGCTGGGCCCGGTCGAGCGTGGCGCGCAGCTCGGGGCGCCCGCCCTCCAGGGTCTCCACGCGCGCGCCTCGCGGCAGGCGGGTCTTCAGCCAGGCCTCGTACTCGGCGACGCGCGCGGGCTCGCCGCGGGCGAGCAGCCGCCAGGTGACGCGGCTGAGCGGCGTGACCAGCCGCGTGGCCTCGAGATCGTCGAGCGCGATCATCACCCTCGGCGCGAGCGACGCGAAGCCCGCGCCGCGGTCGGGCTCGACGACGATCAGCCGTTCGACCGCGAAGGCCGAATCGCCGAGACGCAGCGTGTCGCCCGGCGCCAGGCCCAGGCCGGCGAGCAGGGCCGGATCGACCCAGGCCGTGGCCCGCGCCGGCCCGCCGGACGCGGACTCGTCCGGACCGTCGGGCGCGCGCGCGACCCGGACCGTGCCGCGAAGCGGGTAGCGGTCCGACACCGCCTTCACCGACGCGAGCAGCGCGGGCGGCTCGCCGCCCTTCGACGACGATCCGGCGATCGCCATGCTCGGGAACGAGACGGTGCGCGCGAGCGTGAGGCCGAGCCGCTCGGCCTGCGCGGCGATCGCCGGGTCAAGCGGCCCGTCGGAGGCGACGACCAGATCCGCGCTGAGCAGCTGCCGGGCCTGCTGGCCGAGCGCGCCCTTCATCCGATCGACGAAGAAGCCCACGCTGGCGATCGCCGCGACCGCGACCACGAGCGCGGCGGCGAGCAGCCGCAGTTCGCCGGCCCGCCAGTCGCGGCGGGCGAGGAGCCAGGAGAGTCGGATCGGGTCCATCGGGGTGTCGGTGCGGGGCGCGGTGTTCGGGGATCGGTCGTGGGTCGTGGGTCGGAGCGGTGCGGCGGTGGGTCTCGGTGGTGTCGGGCGGGTCGCGGCCCGATCAGCGCGCCGCCGCGACCGGTGCCGCGTCGGGATCCGGGTCGGCGAGCATCCGCCCGAGCGCGCCGTCGATCTCGGCCACGCCGGGCGTCTGCCCGATGCCGCCGAAGCTCTCGCAGCGCGCGTCGCCGCTGACCGCGCACTGCGTCGCATCGAAGTCGCAGAAGATGCCCACGGTCGGCCGGCCCAGCGCACCCGCGAGGTGGGTGAAGCCGGTGTCCAGGCCCACGACCACGCGCGCCCGGGCGACCAGCCCGGCCGCGTCGGCCACCGACAGGAACGGCGGCAGCACCGAGGTCGGCACGGGCGTGTCGTTCCTGACGCCCCCCGCCGCGGACGCGTCGCGCACCGCCCCGCCGCAGCCCGCCGCGAGCCGGCGCACACGCTCCAGTTCGTCGGGACTGCCCCAGAGCCACGCCAGCGACAGTCCGCGCGCCACCAGCCCGCGGCCGACCTCGATCCAGCGGTCCTCGGGCCACAGCTTCTCGGGCCGGCTCGCTCCCGGCACCAGCACCGCAAGGGGCGCATGAGCAGGGAGCCAGGCCGGCGCGAAGGTCGGCACCCGCAGGCCGAAGCGCGCGGGACCGTCGACGCCGTAGCCGAACGCGGCGGCCGCGATCGCACGGTTGCGGGCCACCACGTGCAGCGACCACGGCACCTGCGCGCGCCGGTCGTAGGCGAGCGAGGCCAGCGGTTCGCGCGCCGACGACCACGACGGGCCGGCACGATGCCGGCCGCGTGCGACCCGGCTCACCGCCGCGCTCTTCAGCAGGCCCTGGCAATCGACGATCCAGTCGTAGTCCACCGCGTGCAGGCGCTCGCGGAAGGCCGTCATCGCGGCGCGCGTGGCCGGCTCGCGCAGGGTGCGGCGCCATTTGCGCCAGGCGATCGGGATCACCGTCGCCACGCCCGGATTCATCGCCGGAATGCCGGCGAACGCCGCCTCGGCCACCCAGTCGACGGTGACGCCCGGCACGTGCGCGAGCAGGTCCGAGACCACCGGCTGCGCGTGAACGATGTCGCCCATCGACGACATCTTCACCACCAGCACCCTCACCGCGCCGACTCCGCGCGGCGCGCGGCCTCAGCCGCCACGGGCGCCCGCGCGCTGCCGCTCGGCGACCAGCGCCGGGTTCAGCGTCGGGTCGTTGTACATCTTGAACTGCCGGTAGATCTTGAACCGGCCGGTGCCGGCGGCGATCTCGTCGAGCAGGCGGTCGTAGCAGGACGCGAGGTCCTCGCGCTGCACGCGCAGCTGCGCGACCTTCGCCCGCGTGGACTCGCGGTGCGCCTCGTCGACGTCGGTGCGGACCGTCTGCAGCCCCATGTGGTGGATCTTCAGCGCGAGGATCGACATGCGGTCGACCATCGCGCCGGCGGTCTCGCTGGACAGGCGCGCGTCGTCGCGGCGGGGCCAGTCGGCGGTGGCGCGCAGCAGCGCGTCGTCGATCCGCTCCATCGCGTCGTTGCGGGCCTGGTTGAACCGGTCGATGTTGCGCTTGTTGGCGGCGATCTCGTCGGCGGCCGCCTGCGTGCGCCGCGCGAGGTCCTCCTCGTTCCACAGCGAGCAGTTGAATCGGTGGTTGGCCAGCACCCAGCCCCAGGCATCGACCAGCGGCCCGTCCGCGGGCAGCAGCGCGCGGGCGCCGGCGTCGTCGGCGGGCCAGTCGGAGCGGGCGAGGCAGGCGTCGTGGAAGGCGGTGATCGCAGTGGAGCGGACGGTGTCGAGCATGATCCGCGAAGGATACCCGCGTTCGAGTTCCGGTCCGTTCAGAGGCCCGGTCGGCCGAGGAACAGGTACACGAGCCGGTTGTTGCCCTGCGCGACGCCGTAGCCGAGGTAGATCGGCCCGATCGCGGTGTGCGCGCCGACGTAGGCCGACAGGCTCGAGATCCAGCCGTCGGTGTTCAGGCCGATCGACGTGCCCCGCATCGTCGCCGACTCGAGCGCGACCCCGCCGTACACGCCGCGGCCCAGCGGGTTGGGCAGCGTGAGCAGCTGGTTCTGGTAGACGAGGCTGCCGTAGCGCAGCGAGGTGCCCAGGGCCTGGTTGATCTGCAGGCCCGAGACGTTCATGAAGCCGCCCAGGCTGAACAGCTGGTTCAGCGACGTGCGTTCGCTGGCCTCGCCGATCTTGAAGGCCGCCGAGAACGTGTGGTCGCCCCAGCTGCCGACGGTCTTGCCCGCCAGCAGTCCACGGTGGACGACCGCCGTGCCCAGCCGGTCGGTGTCGACGACCTCGGTGCGGTAGCTGCCCGACAGCAGATAGCCCTCGCGCGGAAAGTCGGTCGCGTCGAGCTGGTCGGCGGTCACCGTCGCCTGCCCGCCCCAGTAGCGGTCCTTGAAGCTCGGCAGGATCGACGCGCCGGTGCGCGCGAAGGTGTCGCGCCCGCCGACGAAGGCGCCGAGCCGCAGCTCGCCCAGCCGCCCGCCCACGCCGAGCTCCAGGCCGAGCTGCCGCGTGCGCACGCCGTACTCGGCGAACCGGTCGTTGCGGTTGAAGATCCAGACCGGCACCTCCTCCGCAAGCAGCTGGGGCACCGCGAACCAGCGTGCGTCGCCACGATTGAACGGCTGGTAGAGCTCGGCGGCGAAGCGCGAGGTGCTGCCGAACTGCAGCTCGGTCTTGAACTCGCCGCCCCAGTCGTTGATCCGCGGCCGCCGGTAGCCGAGCATCACGTTGAAGATGCCGTTGGCATTGGAGTCGGCCGCGGCGCCCAGGCCGAAGCGCAGGAAGTTCGGGCCCCAGCTGCGTTCGACGACGTCGAGCTCGAGCACCTGCGACCCGCCGTCGGGACGCAGCGCGTAGCCGATGCGGTCGAAGTCGCCCGACGAGTTCCAGTTGTTGATCGTGCGCTCCAGCGTCGGTCGGTCGAGTTGTCCCGAGTCGCCCACCCCGATGCCCGCCTGCGACAGCAGCGCCCGGCCGGTCGGCCGGTCGGTTCCGACGACCCGCACGCCGACGTAGCGGTCGTCGCGGACCACGCGCGCGGCCCGCGCCTGCTGCCAGGCGGCGAACTCGGCCTCCGGCAGCACGAAACGCGCGAGCTCGGCGACGGCGGCGCGGGTCGCGGCCTCGCCCGCCGGGATGCCCTCGACACCGCGGCCGAACGCGGCCGAGCCGAGGTCGCCGAGGTCCGGCCGGATCAGCACGTCGATGCCGGCGCGGATCTCCGAGCGCGACTCGCGCATGTTGCGCTCCATCAGGATGCCGACCATCTGTCCCGCGATGCCGAACACGCTGCCCAGTTCGTCGCGCTTGAGCAGCGGGCCGGAGATGTCGATCGCGATGACGACGTCCGCGCACAGGTCGCGGACCACGTCGACCGGCATGTTCCGCGTGAGGCCGCCGTCGACCAGCAGCCGGCCACCCGCCTGCACCGGCGAGAAGGCCGAGGGGACGGCCATGCTGGCCCGCACCGCCGTGACCAGGCTGCCCCGGTCCTGCACGACCATCTCGCCCACCTCCAGGTCGGTGGCGATCGCGCGGAACGGGATCGGCAGCCGGTCGAAGGACTCGAGCAGTGCGCTGGCGCCCAGCATCCGGTGCAGGAAGAGCTCGATCTTCTGCCCGCTGATCAGGCCCGACGGCATCAGCACCTGGCCGTCGCGCAGTCCGATCGTGACGTCGAGCAGGTAGGCCTTCTCCTCGGCCTTGCGTCGGGACTGCTGGTCACGCCGCGGCGGCGCGTCGTCGAACATGTCGCGGTCCCAGTCCGCGGAGCGCAGCGCCTGCTCGATCGCGTCCGGCGAGAGGCCGCTCGCATACGCCGCGCCGACCGCCGAGCCGGCGCTCGTGCCGGCGATGCAGTCGACCGGGATGCGCATCGCCTCGAGAGCCTTGAGCACGCCCACGTGCGCGAAACCGCGGGCACCGCCGCCGGAGAGCGCCAGACCGATCCGCGGCCGTCCGATCGGCGGCAGCACGGCACGCGTGGTGGCCACCGACGCACCCACCGGCGGCGCGGTGGCCGACCGATCGGCCGGCACGGCCGCCGAGGTGGCCGGACGCGGCGGCGGCGTCACGGGCCGGGCGCCGCCTCCGGGTGGCGGCGACGGATGGGAGTCCGGGCCGGACGGCGACGAAACATTCCCCGTGGCCGCCTGCGCGGACGACGGCGCGACCGTCGGCTGCGCCCGCGCCGGCGCGAGGCAGGCCATGGCCACGAGCGCCGCTGCGCACATCGACGCCTGCAGCACACGGACGCTGCATGCGCCCCGGACGGAGGGAGCGACGGACGGAGTCATTCGAGGGTCGGACTCGCCGGAATCAGGCCGACGACGGGGGGCGCGAGGTGCGATCGACCATAACACGAGCATTCGTCGCCCGCTCGATGCGGTCGGCCCGCGGCGGGCGGTCGTCCCGTCCCCGGGTTCGACGCGGGACGATCCGGATCAGGGCTTGGTCGCGGGCGCCGGCACGGGCAGCGCGGGGCCGGAGGACGGCAGGCCCGGCACCGACTGCGGCGGCTCGGACGGCGCGACCTGGGGCGCGGCCGGCTGCGGCACCGGGACCGGTTGCGGAGCCGGCGCCGCGGGCTGCACGCTCACCGGCCCGTTCGGCGACGGGACCACGACGCCGGGCGCCAGCGGCACCTCCTCGACGCGCGTCGCCCTCGTCACGTAGTAGCGCGTCTCGCCGAAGCACGAGGTCGGCAGGCCGACCCGCTGCTCGTAGTGCAGCGCGACCCGCTGCCCCATCACCTTGTTGATCTGCTCGGCGACCGCGTCATCGGTGACCGTGAACTCGAACTTCTCCGGAATCGCGCCGGGCATCGACACCAGCGCGATCTCGCCCTCCCAGGTCTTGCAGAGCCAGCCCTTCTTCGAGAACTTCTGCACCCACCCCGCACGCTCGCCGCTCGAGTAGCTCCAGTTCAGCACCACGGCGAAATAGAGCGCGCCGAGTGCGCCGACGATCAGCACCAGCCAGATCAGGAACTTCGCGAACGAGAACCGGGAGGCGGGCGCGGAATTGGGCATGGCGGCGGAGCGGAAGACCGGGGCGGCCCGATCCTAACACCCGGGCCGCTCAGAACACCGCGGACGCGCCGCCGTCGATGTTGACGCTCGAGCCCGTCACGAAGCTGGCCCGCGCGGACACGAGGAAGGCGATGACGTCGGCCGCCTCGTCGGCCTCGCCGACCCGGCCGAGCGGCACGCCCCGCCCCATCTCCGCGTAGAGCGCCTCGGTCTCCACGCCTCGGGCCCGCGCGCGCGCCTCGTGCTGGCCCGCGCGGACCAGCCCGATGCAGACCGTGTTGACCAGGATCCCGTCCGGCGCCAGCTCTCGCGACAGCGCCTTCGTCATCGCCTGGCCCGCGGCGCGCGAGACCGTCGTCGGCATCGATTTCGCGGACGGCTGCTTCGCGCCGATGTTGGTGACGTTGACGATCCGGCCGCCGCCGCGCGCGCGCATCGACGGGATGACCCGCCGGCACAGCCGGATCGCCGCGAAGAGCTTCAGGTCCAGGTCCGCCTGCCAGGTCTCGTCGGTCACCGATTCGAAGGCGCCGACCTGGGCCGTGCCGGCGTTGTTGACGAGGATGTCGACCCCGCCGAAGGCCGCGACCGTCTCGGCCACCAGCCGCTCGCAGTCGGCGGCGGCCGCGACGTCGGCCTGCACGCCGATCGCCCGCGCGCCCGCGGCGCGCAGCTCGGCGAGCGTCTGCTCCAGCCGCCCGGCGTCGCGACCGCAGAGCGCGACCGAGGCGCCCTCCTGCGCGAGCCTGAACGCGGTCGCGCGACCGATGCCTTGCGTCGCGCCGGTGACGATCGCCACCTTGCCGGCGAGTCCGAGATCCATGCGGTGCTCCTGTTCGTGTACACCTCCGCAGTGTCCGGCGGAGCGCGCCCCGCCGGGGCCGCCGCATTCCGCTTTCCGCTGGGGGCGGACGCGCCGCAACTTCGTCACCGTACGGGCGTCCCTCCATGGGTTCCCACCGCCACCCGCCACCCGCCTCTCGACGTGAGCCGCATCGCGCCCTTCCCCACCGTCCCCTCCTACCGTCCGGCCCCGAGCTGGCCCGCCGAGCTGGAGGCCGACCTGCGCAGCGACCACGCGGGCGAGACCGGCGCGGTCTGGATCTACCGGGGCGTGCGCGCCGTGAGCCGCGACCCGGTGCTGCGGGAGTTCGCCGCGCGCCACGGCGCGACCGAGGCCGACCACCTCGCCCGGATCGACGCGACGCTGCGCCGCGACGCACGCAGCCGCCTGCTGCCGCTGTGGCGGCTGGCGGGCTTCGCGACCGGCGCGCTGCCCGCGCTCTTCGGGCCGCGCGCGGTCTACGCGACGATCGCCGCGGTCGAGACCTTCGTCGACCGCCACTATGCCGAGCAGCTCGAGCGGATCGATCGGCTCGACCCGGAGCGCGCGGATCCGTCGCTCCAGGGGCTGCGCACGCTGCTCGACGACTGCCGGCGCGACGAATGTGCACATCGGGACGAGGCCGCCGGGCGCGCGCAGACGCCGGCACGGGTCGGCGTCGCGATGCGTCTGTGGGTCTTGGCGGTCGGCGCGGGCTCGGCCGCGGCGGTGACGGTCTGCAGGCGCTTCTGAGGGTGGCGGAGGGCGAGGGATTCGAACCCCCGGAACCTTTCGGTTCAACGGTTTTCAAGACCGCCGCATTCGACCGCTCTGCCAGCCCTCCGTCGGGCCGATGATCGCATATCGGCCCGGCGCCGGGACGCGTCGGCCCGACTCGGCGCGGGTCGACGGTCGTGCCGCCGTCAGGCCGGCGAGAACGCCGGCCAGGGCCAGTCGCCGGACCGCATGCGGTCCAGGTGCATGACCGCGATGTGGGTCTTGACGTCGGGGAGCCCGCCCGAGCGCAGCAGTGCGACCAGCTCGTCCGGCGTGGCCCAGTCGATCTCGATCAGCTCGCCCTGGTCGGGCGACGCGTCGGCATGCCGCTCGAGTCCTCGGGCGACGAAGATCTCGATGCCCTCGTTCGAGAAGCCGATCGCAGGGTGGATCGCGAGCAGCGGCGCCCATTCGCGCGCGACGTAGCCGGTCTCTTCCAGCAGCTCGCGCTTCGCGGTCTGCAGCGGCGTCTCGCCGGGGTCGACCTTGCCGGCAGGGATCTCGACGTAGGCGCGCCGCATCGCGTAGCGCCACTGCCGCTCGACGAGCACCCGGCCGTCGTCGCCGATCGCGAGCACCGCGGCGGCGCCGGGATGCACGACCCACTCTCGCCCGTGCACGCTGCCATCGGGCAGGCGCGCCTCGTCGCGGCGGACCTTGAGGAACAGGCCCTGGTAGACCAGCTCCGAAGCGACGGTGGTTTCCTCGAGCTTCGCGCTCATCGT
>JBAXJZ010000156.1:0-8528 GCA_037137595.1 Burkholderiales bacterium
GCCCAGATCTGGTCGCCCACGCGCTGGAAGCCGAACATCGAGTAGTAGATGTAGAACGGCAGCATGGGCAGGCCGTGCACGCTGTAGCTGGTGGCTGCGGCCGTCCAGCTGGCAATCGCCCCGGCCTCGCTGATGCCTTCTTCCAGGATCTGCCCGTCCAGCGCCTCGCGGTACGACAGCACCGAGCCGATGTCCTCGGGCTCGTAGCGCTGGCCCACGCTGGAGTAAATGCCCACCTGCTTGAACAGGTTGGCCATGCCGAAGGTGCGCGCCTCGTCGGCCACGATGGGCACCACGCGCGGGCCCAGGGCTGGGTCTTTCAGCAGCGCGCCCAGCAGCCGCACGAAGGCCATGGTGGTGCTCATCTCCTTGCCGTCGGCCGCCAGTGCAAATTGCCCATAGGTGGGCAGTGCAGGCACGGGCACCACGGCACAGGCTGTTTCGCGCCTGGGCATGGCGCCGCCCAGGGCCTGGCGGCGTTCGCGCAGGTAGCGCATCTCGGGGCTGTCTTGCGGCGGCCGGTAGAAGGCCAGCGAGGTGGCCTGCTCGTCGGTCAAGGGCAGGTTGAAGCGGTTGCGAAAGCCGATGAGGTCGGCGCTTTCGAATTTCTTGTGCGAATGGGTGGTCATGCGGCCCTGCCCTCCACCGCTTCCAACACCCCTGCCGTAGCCCTTTTTCGTGTGGGCCAGGATCACCGTGGGCTGGCCGCGGTGCGCCACGGCGGCGGCATACGCGGCGTGAATCTTCACCAGGTCGTGGCCACCGCGCTTCAGGCGGTCGATCTGCTCGTCGGTCAGGCCTTGCGCCAGGCGCCTGAGCGCTTCGTTCTGGCCGAAGAAGCTGTCGCGGTTGAAGCGGCCGTCCTTGGCGGCAAAGGTCTGCATCTGGCCGTCCACGGTGTGTGCGAAGGCATCTGCCAGCGCGCCGGTGGTGTCGCGGGCGAACAGGCCGTCCCAGTCGCTGCCCCACAGCAGCTTGATGACGTTCCAGCCCGCGCCAGCGAACAGCTGCTCGAGTTCGTCGACGATGCGGCCGTTGCCGCGCACCGGGCCGTCCAGCCGCTGCAGATTGCAGTTGACCACCCACACCAGGTTGTCCAGGCCCTCGCGAGCGGCCAGGGTCAGCGCGCTCATCGATTCGGGTTCGTCCATCTCGCCGTCGCCGAACACGCCCCACACGCGTCGGCCGCTGCAGTCCAGCAACTGCCGGTGCGACAGGTAGTGCATGAAGCGGGCGTGAAAGATCGAGCTGATCGGACCGATGCCCATCGAGCCGGTGGGGAACTGCCAGAAGTCCGGCATCAGCCACGGATGCGGATAGCTCGACAGGCCGCGCGCGCCGGCCGCGGGCGCGGCGAGCTCGCGGCGGTAGTGGGCGAGGTCCTCGGCGCGCAGCCGGCCTTCGAGGAACGCGCGCGCGTAGACGCCCGGCGCCGAGTGCGGCTGGAAGTAGACCAGGTCACCGAGATAGCCGTCGGTGCGCGCGCGGAAGAAGTGGTTGAAGCCGGTCTCGAAGAGGTCCGCGGCCGACGCATACGAGGCGATGTGGCCGCCGAGCTCGCCGAAGGCCTTGTTCGCGCGGACCACCATCGCGAGTGCGTTCCAGCGCATCAGCGCGGACAGCTCGCGCTCGAGCTCGAGGTCGCCGGGGAACGGCGGCTGCTCGGCCACCGGGATGGTGTTCACGTAGGGCGTGGCGAGCGTGGGCTGCCAGCGCAGGCCGGTCCGCGACGCGTGCCGGCGCAGCGCGTCGAGCAGGAAGCGCGCACGCTCGGGGCCGGCGGCCTCGACCACCGCCGCCAGCGACTCGACCCACTCGGCGGTCTCCTGCGGGTCCGCGTCCGCGCGCACGGCGGGCGACGCGACCGGCTCGGCGGCGGGCCCGTTCAGGGCGCTGAGGGCTTCGGGGCGCAACGGGGCATTCATCGGGGACGTCTCCGCGGATATCCCGCCAGCATATGCTGGTTCGGACCGACGAAGATGCCGAGCTTGGCGGCCGCAACCCGGCATGGCAGCATGACGTGCCAGCACAAGACATTTGCACAGCACGATATGCCGCTCGACCCGACCGATCTCGCGATCCTCTCCGAACTGCAGCGCGACGGCTCGCTGTCGAACGTCGAGCTGGCCCGCCGCGTCCACCTGTCGCCCTCGCCCTGCCTCGCCCGCGTGCGCGCGCTGGAGCGCGCCGGCGTGATCCGCCGCTACGTGGCGCTGGTCGACCCGGACGCGCTCGGGCTCGGCGTGTCGGTCTTCATCTCGATCTCGCTGCGCGAGCAGAACACCGCGACGCTGGCCGAGTTCGAGCGGCGGATCGCCGCGCACGACGAGGTGATGGAGGCCTACCTGATGACCGGCGACGCCGACTACCTGCTGCGGGTGGTGGTGCCCGACATCCGCTCGCTCGAGCGCTTCATCCTCGAGCGGCTGTCGCCGATCCCCGGGGTCGAGAAGATCCGGTCGAGCTTCACGCTCAAGCAGGTGCGCTACAAGACGGCGCTGCCGCTGCCGATGACCGCGGGGCGCGCGGCCGCGCGCGACTAGTCCTCGCGCGAGGTCCCCGGCCGTTCCCGCACCCGGTAGCCGACCGGCAGCAGCTGCACCCCGAACCGCCGCTCGACCGTCCCCCACAGGCCCTGCGGCGCGACCAGCGAGCACAGCACCGCGACCAGGCCGAGCCCGATCAGGTACTGCACGCCGCTCGCGCCGAACACCGTCTCGATCGTGAAGAAGAGCAGCGCCCCGATGATCGGGCCCTCGAAGGTGCCGAGCCCGCCGACCAGCACCATGAAGAGCATGTACGCGGTCCACTGCACGCCGAAGTAGGTCTTCGGCTGGAAGGTCACCGCGGTGGCGAGCCAGAGCGCGCCGGCGGCCGCGCAGCCGAAGGCCGACAGCACGAAGACCAGGCGCTGGGTCGCGAGCACCGGCACGCCGACCGACGCGGCCGCCTCGTCGTTGTCGCGGATCGCCTGCAGCGCGCTGCCGACGCGGCTGCGCAGCAGCGCGAACAGGCCCCAGCCGAGGCCGGCCATCGTCGCGAGCGCCAGCCAGTAGGTGACGAGGCGCCGCTCCTCGGCGCCGTAGCGCTGCAGCGCGATCAGCGAGGTGCCGGTCTCGCCCTGCACCAGGTCGTCGAGGTTGACCAGCAGGTGCGCGAGCGCCGCGACGACCCACATGCCGATCGCGAACTCGCCGCCCCGCAGCCGCAGCATGAAGGCCGAGATCGGCACCGACAGCAGCGCGACGAGCACCGCCGCGAGGATCAGCGCGGGGAAGGGATCGACGCCGGCGTCGGCGAGCCGCACCGCGCCGTAGGCGCCGAGCCCGAAGAACGCCTGGTGCCCGACCGAGACCAGCCCGGCATAGCCCGCGAGCGCGTTCCACATCATCGCGAGGATGCCGTAGACGAAGAGCGTGGTCAGGCGGTCGACCGCGCCGGCGTCGAGGATCCAGGGCGCGACGGCCAGCACGCCCTGCACGAGCAGCAGGCCCGCGACCGAGGCCCGCGCGAGCGGCGTCCAGCGTTCGATGGGCGCGGTGCGGAACGCCCGGTCCGCGGACACGGAGGGCATCGCCGGCGACGCGGCGTCGGCGGACGGAACGGGACGGCTCATCGTGCGAACACCCTGGAGAGGATCGAGCCGGGCGTGCGCCCGGCGGCCGCGAGGCGCACGAGCAGCACCCCGAGGAACAGCAGGTGCCCGGCGATCAGGAACCCCTGCGTGTGGACCTGGGCGCCCAGGCTCTGCGCGACGCCGAGCGCGATGCCGCCGACCAGCGTGCCCCACAGCGACCCGGCGCCGCCGATGATCACCGCCTCGAACGCGAAGATCAGCTGCGGCGCGCCGGCGTACGGATCGACGGTCGTGCGCATCGCGAGGAACACGCCGGCGACACCGACCGCGGCCAGCGCGAGCGCGGCGGCGGCCGCGTTGACCGCGCGCGCGTCGACGCCCACCAGCTGCGCGGTGTCGGGATCGTCGGCCACCGCGCGGATGCGGCGGCCGAGCGGCGTGTGGCGCAGCATCAGGTGCAGGCCGCCCAGCAGCACGACCGCCACGCCGAAGGTGAGCAGCGGCAGCGTGCCGACCGTCAGCCCGCCGACGTCGAGGCCGTCGTAGGCGAGCGTGTCGATGTAGGGCGCGAGCGAGCGGGTGTCGGCGCCGAACACCGCGAACAGCGTGTTGTCGATCGTCACCGCGAGCCCGAAGGTGGCGAGGATCGGCACCAGCTCGCCGGCCCGCGCGCCGCGCTCGAGCACGAAGCGGTGCAGCAGCCAGCCCGCCACCGCGAGCACCGGCACCAGCAGCACCAGCCCCGCGAACGGCGGCACGCGCCAGCGGTCGGCCAGGTGGTACACCGCGTAGGCCGCGACCACCGCGAGGCTGCCGTGTGCGAGGTTGACGATGCGCATCACCCCGAACATGAACGACAGCCCGCAGGCGAGCAGCGCGTAGTAGCCGCCGAGCAGGACGCCCTGCACGACCTGGTTCACCCACGTCATCGCCCGTCTCCGGTGGTCGCGGCCGAACGTCGGCCGAAGTAGTGGCGCATCACCTCGTCGCGGGTCATGTCGGCCGCGCGGCCCGACGCGACGACGCGTCCCTCGAGCATGCAGGCGATGCGGTCGGCCACCGCGAAGACGCGGCCGAGGTCCTGCTCGACGACGATCATCGGCGTGCCCTCGCGCGCGACCGCGTCGAGCGACGCGTAGACGCCGTCGACCGCCACCGGCGAGAGTCCGAGCGAGACCTCGTCGAGCAGCAGCACGCGCGGGTTGGTCATCAGCGCACGCCCGATGGCCACCGCCTGCTGCTGCCCACCCGACAGCGAGCCGGCCGGCGCCTTCAGCTTGGGCTTGAGCTGCGGCAGCGCTTCCACGACGGTGTCGAAGGTCCAGCGGCCGGTACGCCCGGCCGAGGTCGCGACCCGCAGGTTGTCGGCCACGCTCATCGACGCGAAGAGCTTGCGGCCCTCGGGCACCAGCGCGACGCCGGCCGCGGCCCGGCGGTGCGCAGGCTCGGCGTCGAGCACGCGGCCGTCGAGGCGGACGTGGCCGGCCGCGGCGCGGTGGATGCCCGCGATCGTGCGCAGCAGCGTCGTCTTGCCGGCGCCGTTGGCGCCCACCAGCGCGAGCCGCTCGCCCGCGCCCACCGCGAGGTCCACGCCGCGGACCGCCTGCAGCAGCCCGTGCCGGGCCTCGATGCCAGCGACCTCAAGCACGTGCATGCAGGCCTCCGCCGAGGTAGGCGTCGACGACCGCGGCATCGGCGAGCACCGCATCCGGCGTGCCGTCGGCGATGATCCGCCCGGCGTCCATGCAGACCAGCCGCTCGGCGATCTGCACGAGGACGTGGACGATGTGCTCGATCCAGACGATCGTGATGCCGCGCGCGCGCAGCGTGCGGAGGGTGTCGACCAGCTCGGCGGCCTCGCCGTCGGTGAGGCCGCCGCCGATCTCGTCGAGCAGCAGCAGCGCCGGGTCGGTCGCCAGCGCGCGGGTCAGCTCGAGCCGCTTGCGGTCGAGCAGCCCGAGCGATTCGGCGCGACGGTTCGCCACCGACCGCATCCCGCACAGCTCGATCGCCTCGAGGCTGCGCTCGCCGGCGGCGGCGCCGCGCAGGCGGCCGCCGTGCATCGCGGCGGTCAGCACGTTCTCGAGCACGGTCATCCCGCCGAAGGGGCGCGGCACCTGATGCGTGCGGGCCACGCCGAGCGCGCAGCGTCGCGCCGCGTCGAGCCGCCCGACGTCGCGCCCGCGGACGCGGATCGTCCCGCCGCCCAGCCGCAGCGAGCCGGACAGCGCCGCCAGCAGCGTCGTCTTGCCCGCGCCGTTGGGGCCCACGATGCCGACCGCCTCGCCGGCCCGGACCGCGAGGTCGACGCCGTCGAGGACGCGCAGCGCGCCGTAGGCCACGACGATGCCGCGGGCCTCGATCAGCGGCGCCTCCGCGCCGTCCCCGGACGGATCCGCCATGGCTCAGGCGTACGGAACCGGCTTGCGCGAGACCGGCACCGACGGATCGGCGACGTTCTCGGTCAGCACGTACTCCAGCCGGAACTTCGAGCCCGCCGGCGCCGGCACCCACTGCGCGCCGATCATGTGGGTCGGCGACACGTTGGGCACCGGGCCGCGGGTGAAGTCGACGCGGCCCATCATCGTGGTGGTCTGCAGCCCGGCGATCGCCTTCGCGACCGTCGCGCGGTCCTTGGGGTTGGCGGCGCCCCGGAGCGCGGCGAAGCCCGCGTCGAGCAGCGACATCGACGCGCCGAGCTGCTGGTTCCACTGCTTGCCCGACGCCTGCTCGTAGCCGTCGGCGAGCTGCACGCCGGTCACGCCGGTGAGCGTCGACGGATACGGGAACTGCTTGTGCCAGTAGGCGGCGACCGAGATGTTGTTGCCCAGCGGGCCGAGCACCTCGATCGTCGACGCGAAGAGGCCGGTCTTGGCGACCTGCACCACCTTCATCGTCCGCGCGAGGCCCTGCTGCGCCGCCTGGCGCCAGAAGGTCGCGAAGTCGGGCGGGATCGGGAAGGTCAGCAGGATCTCGCACTTCTCGGCCTTGAAGCGGTTGATCTGCGCCGAGTAGTCGGTGGTGCCGGTCTCGTAGGGGCCGCCGTCGATCACGGTGTAGCCGGCCTTCGCGAGCTCGGGCAGCAGCGCGCCGCGGATCGCGTTGCCGTCGGCGTCGTTGGGCAGCAGCGCGGCCACGCGCTTGTTGTTCGGCACCGCGCCCCACTGCGACAGGTAGGAGCGCACGAAGTTCGAGACGCCGAACGAGAACAGGTAGGTCCACTTGAACGGCGAGGGCTCGCCGGGCTTCGCGCCGCGGCCGAAGTAGAAGGCCTCCCAGGGCATCACGGTCGCGAGGCAGGGCACGCCGGCGGCCTCGCAGGCGTCGGCCACCGGGTTCACCACCTCGGGCGTCGAGGTCGCGAGCATCAGGTCGACGCGGTCGGTGTTGATCAGTGTCTTGGCGAGCTGGCTGGCGCGGGCCGGATCGGACTGCGTGTCGCGGTCGAGCAGCTCGACCTTGTAGGTCCGGCCACCGACGACGAGGCCCGGGGCGAGCGCCTTGCGGGCGAGGTCGAGCACGTGGCCGTCGCCCTCGCCGAAGCTGCCGAGCGGGCCGGTGCGCGGGCTGACGAAGCCGACCTTCAGCACGTCGGCGGCCTGCGCGGACGCGAGGCGCGGCGCCGCGAGCGCGAGGCCGGCGGCACCGACCGTGCCGAGGGCGTGGCGGCGCGAGGCGGCGCGGGGTGTCGGGAGGGATGCGGGTCGTTCGTTCATGGGGCGTCTCCTGTGTCGTCGTCGGGTCGGGGTCAGAACGGAAGGCGTCTGGGCTCGGTCTGCAGCGTGATCCAGCGCAGGTCGGTGAACGCGTCGATGCCGGCCTGGCCGCCGAAGCGCCCCCAGCCGCTCGCCTTCACGCCGCCGAAGGGCATCTGCGCCTCGTCGTGCACGGTCGGGCCGTTGACGTGGCAGATGCCCGACTGGATGCGGCGCGCGACGCGCCAGCCGCGCGCGAGGTCGCGGGTGAAGACGGCCGACGACAGCCCGAACTCGGTGTCGTTGGCGCAGGCGACGGCGGCGTCCTCGCCGTCGACGCGGATCACCGCCTTCACCGGCGCGAAGGTCTCCTCGCGGTACAGGCGCATCGCGGGGGTCACGCGGTCGAGGACCGTCGCCGGCATCAGCGTGCTCGACGCGCGGCCGCCGCAGACCAGCTCGGCCCCGTGCGCGAGCGCGTCGTCGATCAGCGCGTTGGCGCGCCGCACGGTCTCGGCGTCGACCACCGATCCGAGCACCACCGGGCCGTGGCGCGGATCGCCGAGCGGCAGCGCCCGCGCGCGGGCGGCGAGGCGGGCGACGAAGTCGTCGGCGATCGACGCGTCGACGACCAGCCGCTCGGTCGACATGCAGATCTGGCCGGAGTTGGCGAAGGCGCCGAAGACCGCGGCGTCGACCGCAGCGCCGAGGTCGGCGTCGTCGAGGACGAGCAGCGGCGCCTTGCCGCCGAGCTCCAGCACCGAGGGCGTCAGGTGCTCGGCGCAGCGCTGCGCGACCAGGCGGCCGACACGCGTCGAGCCGGTGAAGTTCACGCGGCGCACCGCCGGGTGCGCGATCATCGCGTCGACCACCGCCGCCGCGTCGGACGGCGCGTGGGTGAGGTAGTTCACCACGCCCGGCGGACAGCCCGCGGCCTGCAGCGTCTCGACGATCAGCCCGTGCGTGCGCGGGCAGGTCTCGCTGCCCTTGAACACGACGGTGTTGCCGCAGGCGAGCGGCACCGCGAGCGCGCGCACGCCGAGGATCACCGGCGCGTTCCACGGCGCGATGGCGAGCACCACGCCCGCCGGCTGCCGGATCGCGGTCGCGAGCGAGCCGGGCACGTCGGAGGGGATCACCGTGCCCTCGATCCGCGTGGTCAGCGCCGCGGCCTCGACCAGCATGTCGGCGGCGAGGTGCACGTTGAAGCCGGCCCAGGCGGCCGAGGCGCCGATCTCGGCGGCCATCGCCGCCAC
>JBAXJZ010000157.1:0-8520 GCA_037137595.1 Burkholderiales bacterium
GGCGCTGATCTTCACCTACCCCACCTTCCTGATCCCGTTCTGCACCTGGCTGCTAATGGGCTACTTCCGCTCGATCCCGTTCGAGCTGGAGGAGTGCGCGCTGATCGACGGCGCGTCGCGCTGGGAGATCCTGGTCAAGATCATCCTGCCGCTCGCGGTGCCGGGCCTGATCTCGGCCGGCATCTTCGCGTTCACGCTGTCCTGGAACGAGTTCATCTACGCGCTGACCTTCGTGTCGGACTCCGAGATCAAGACCGTGCCGGTGGCGGTGGTGACCGAACTGGTCGAGGGCGATGTCTACCACTGGGGGCCGCTGATGGCGGGCGCGCTCCTCGGTTCGCTGCCCGTCGCGGTGTTCTACTCGTTCTTCGTCGAGTACTACGTGGCCGGCATGACCGGCGCGGTGAAGGAGTAGGGCGCCCGGAGCCCGCCGCCGGGCCGTCTGGCCTCAGCCGGACGAACCGGAGACCGACCGCCGCGCACGGCCGATGCCGGATCGCGGCGGGCGGCCTTGGTAGACTCCGCGGCCATGTCCCGTCCGTCCTCTCCTCCCGCCGCGGCCTTCGACCACGCGACGCGGCCCCGCACGGCCGTGCTGATGGTCCAGCTCGGCACGCCGGCGGCCCCGACGGCGCAGGCCCTGCGGCCCTACCTGGCGCAGTTCCTCGGCGACCCGCGGGTCGTCGAGATCCCCCGCCTGCTCTGGTGGCCGATCCTGCACGGCATCATCCTGAACACGCGGCCGGCCAAGTCGGCGAAGAAGTACGCCAGCGTCTGGACCGACGAGGGGTCACCGCTGATGGTGCATTCGGTCCGTCAGGCCAAGCTGCTGCGCGGTGCGCTCGGCGAGCGCGGTCACGACGTCGAGGTGGCGCTCGCGATGCGCTACGGCGAGCCGTCGATCGAGTCGGTGATGGCCGGCCTGCGCGAGAAGAACGTGACCCGGCTGCTGGTGCTGCCGATGTACCCGCAGTATTCGGCCTCGACCACCGCCACCGTGTTCGACGAGGTGGGTCGCGTGCTCCGTGGCTGGCGCAACCAGCCGGAGCTGCGCTGGATCCGCGGCTTCCACGTCGACGACGGCTACCTCGACGCGCTCGCCGCCCAGGTGCGCGCGAGCTGGGACCGAGAGGGCCGCGGCGAGCGTCTGGTGATGAGCTTCCACGGGGTGCCGCGCCGAACCCTGGAGCTGGGCGACCCGTACCACTGCGAATGCCACGCCACCGCCCGCCGGCTGGCCGAGCGGCTGGGGCTGGCGAAGGACCAGTGGATCGTCACGTTCCAGTCGCGGTTCGGCAAGGCGCAGTGGCTGCAGCCCTATACCGAGCCGACGCTGGAGCAGCTTGCGCGTGACGGCGTGAAGCGCGTCGATGCCGTCTGCCCCGGCTTCGTCTCCGACTGCCTCGAGACGCTCGAGGAGATCGCGATGGAGGCGAAGGACGCGTTCCTGGAGGCAGGCGGCGCGTCGTTCAACTACATCGAGTGCCTGAACGAGGCGCCGGCGTTCATCGACGGGCTGGCGGGGCTGGTCGAGCGCCAGCTGTCCGGCTGGCCGACCCGCACGCTGGACCCTGCCGCCTCGGCGCTGCGCGACCGGCTACTCGTCGAGCGCCGCGCACGGGCGGTCGAGCTCGGCGCGCCGGGTTGACGCGGCCCGGGGCGCGACGCTCCGGAGCCGTCAGTCAGGCCGCCGGGAAGGTCTGCACGATGCCGAACCCCAGCCCCTCGGCGGCGGCCAGATAGACCGGCGTGCTCTTGCGTTCGTTCGAGCGCCAGCGGGTGCCGCGGACCGAATCGAAGCGCACGCTGCCGTCGGCGTTGCGGCCGCCGTCGAGCAGACCGCGCAGGAAGGCCACGCCTTCGTAGGTCGATTGCCCCAGCGCGTTCAGCACCGGCGCGCGGTCGCCGAAGCGCGTCCAGTAGCGCTCCCGGAACGCGCCGTTGCGGTCGGTGGGCAGGCCGGCGAAGTAGCCCGACGCGACGAACAGCCCCTCGCTCGAGTCCGCCCCCATCGCCAGCAGCCCGTTCTCCTCGACCGCGCAGCCGAGGCGGGGCACGCGCTGCGCGAGCCCGCTGTCGGAGAACGCGCGGCCGAAGTCGATCGCATCCTGCCCGACCAGAGACATCAGCACGGCCTGTGCGCCGCTGGCGCGGATCGCGTCGACCAGCCGATCGGGATCGCAGCGGCCGAGCGGCACGAAGGCGTCGCCGACCACCTCGCAGCCGCGCTCGAGCAGGCGCCGACGCGCGAGCGCGTGTGTGCGCCGCGGCCACAGGTAGTCGTTGCCGACGAGGAACCAGCGCCCCAGCCGCCAGCGCTCGAGCATCCAGTCGAGGGCCGGCATCAGCTGCATGCCGGGGGTCTCGCCGATCGCGCAGACGTGGGAGGCGAGCGGACCGCCTTCGTAGAGCGGCGTGTAGACGAAGGGCACACGCGGCCCGCGTTCGCCGATCCGCTCGCGAACCGAGCTGGTGTGCATGCCGACGATGGCGTCGACGCCGCTGTCCTCCACGAGTCCGGCGAGATCGGCCTCGACGTCGGGCGATTCGTCGCTCGCGTCGATCACGTGGATCCGGACCTCGCGGCCGCGCAGGCCGCCGTCGCGGTTCCACTCCTCGACGGCGAGCCGAGCGCAGGCGAGGCTCGATGCCCCCCACAGGCCGGCGGTACCGGAGGTGGGCACGCAGAGCGCGATGCGGTACGGATCGAGATCGGAGATGCGCCGCCCGACGCGTGCCGTCCCGCCCGCGCGGCCGAGCGAGGCAGCCGGCCCGCGTCGGGTCGGCATCGCGGCGCCGGCGTGCTGCGGGGCGCCCGTCGCGCACGCGCCGGCAGTCCGTCGCGTCGCGTCGGGCGCGAGGGTCGTCGTCGCCACCGCCTGCCGGTCCATCGGGTGCCCCGTCTCCACGCCGCTCGCCGTGCGTCCACCCGCTTCGCAGCGCACCCGGCCGGGGCGCCGCACGGTATGGTCCGAAGCATGTTCACCGACCGGCGGTCGGGCGTCACCATGCAACGCAGCAGCGAAGGGTCATTTCCAAGCACGTGGCGTTCCATGCGCTGCGGGTCGCCCGACGGTGCTGGATTCGCCGGCCGCGCGCCCCTAGAATGCGCGGATGTCTCAGAACAGGCGCAGATCCGGTGCGGATGACGCACCATCGCTGGCCGTCTTGCTGTCCGAGGCGAGCCGGCGGGCCTCCGCCGACCTGGAGCGGGTTCTCGACCCCGCCGGACTCCCGGTCGAGCAGTGGCGCGTTCTGGAACGCCTCGCCGACGGGCACGGACGGACCATGTCGGCACTCGCCGAGGAAGTCGACATGAAGCTGCCATCGCTGTCGAAGCTGATCGACCGCATGGTGGGCAGCGCGCTCGTGCAGCGCGGCCAGGACCCCGCCGACCAGCGCCGTGTGCTGGTCTACGTGTCGGACATCGGTTTGGAGAAGCACCGCTTGCTGCGCGGCCGCGTGCGCCGGACCCGCCAGGACCTCGAGACGCGCCTCGGCGACGAGCGCGGGCGCGAGCTGCGTCGGCTGCTCGAGGACTTCCTGCGCCACCCGCAGCGCTGACCCCCGCGCGCCCCGCCCGGGCAAGCACCGCTCCCGATCCCGAATCGCAGCGCGCGTGACCCGCGCGTCGCGCTCCCCTCGTCTCGCCGCACGCGTTCCGCGTCACGCAGGCTCGCCGCGCAGGCCTGCGGGAAATGCTTTCCACGGAAAACATAATTCTTGACACGGAAAATATCGGCTGACCATACTCGAACCGTTCGCGGGTTTTCGGGAGTGTGGGCGCATGGTCCTGCTGGCGTGGCTGCTGGGCATTATCGTCGCGATCGTCGTGATCGCGATCGCGGTGGTCTTCCTCAACCGCTTCTACCGGAAGTCCTCGCGTGATGTCGCGCTGATCCGGACCGGCTTCGGCGGGCAGCGGATCGTCATCACCGGCGGCTGTCTCGCGCTGCCGTTCCTGCACAAGGTCGACGAGATCAACATGCGGACCATCCGCATCGAGGTCCGCCGCACCGGCGAGAAGTCGCTGATCACCACCGACCGGATGCGCGTGGACGCGGAGCTCGAGTTCTACGTCCGCGTGCAGCCCAGCGCGGAGGGCATCGCCACCGCCGCGCAGGCCCTGGGCTCGCGAGCGTTCAATCCCGACGGCATCCGCAACCTGCTCGAGGGCCGGTTCGTCGACGCGGTTCAGGCCGTGGCCGCCGAGCAGACGATGGACTCGCTGCACGAGAAGCGCGGCGAGTTCGTCCAGCAGGTCGGCGCGCTGCTGCGCGACAACCTCTCGCACGCCGGCCTGCAGCTCGACTCCGTCTCGCTGACCCGCCTCGATCAGGCGGCGTTCGCGTCGCTCGACGAGAACAACGCGTTCAACGCGGTGGGGATGCGCAAGCTCGCCGAGATCATCGCGGTCAACAAGAAGAAGCGCGCCGAGATCGAGGCCGACGCCGACATCTCGGTCCGGCACACCCAGCTCGCCGCCACCAAGCAGCGGCTCGAGCTCGGGCGCGAGGAGGAGGAGGCGCAGATCCGCCAGCGCCTCGACCTGGAGAAGGTCAAGGCCTCCAGCGACGCCGAGGCCGCGCGGGCCCGCGAGGAGGCGATGGTCGCCTCCGAGGCCGCGCGGATCGGCCGCGAGCGCGACACCAAGGCCGCCGAGATCGAGAAGGCCCGCGAGCTGCGGCGTCTCGAGATCGAGGCCCAGCTCGGCTCCGAGCTGCGCAAGGCCGACAGCGCCATCGCGCTCGCCGCCAAGCACGCCGAAGAGGCCCGCGCACAGGCCGAGGCCGAGCTCGCCCGGACGCAGGTCATCCTCGCCCAGGAGTCGGTGCAGACCGAGCGCGAGCGCGCCGTGGCGGACCGCTCGCGCGAGATCGCGATGAAGCGCGTGCAGGAGGCGGGCGAGGTCGCCGAGGCCAACGCCGCGACCGAAACCTCGGTGCTGATCCTGAAGGCGAAGGCCGACGCCGAAGCCACACGTACGCTCGCCGAGGCCGAACGGCTGAAGCGGCTGGCCGAGTCGGAGGGCGAGAAGGCGGTGATCGCGGCGCGCAACAGCCGGTCGGACGCGCTGATGCGTCTCGAGCTCGAGCAGTACCGCCTCGACAAGCTGCCCGAGATCGTCTCGCAGATGATGAAGCCGGCCGAGAAGATCGACAGCATCCGCATCCACCAGATCACGGGCTTCGGCGGCACCGGGCCCGGCTCCGCCGGTGGGGCGGGGGGTGGCCCGGTGATCGACGCCGGCGGCAAGCCGCCGGTGAACCAGGTCATGGACAGCATCCTGGGCATGGCGCTGCAGCTGCCGGCCCTCAAGAGCATCGGCGAGCAGATCGGGGTGGACTTCTCGTCCGCCGTCGGTTCGGCCACGCCGTCGCCCGCGTCCCGCGGCTCGTCCGCGGGCGGGAGCTGACGCGGGCCCTCCGACCCGCCGGCGCCGGGCCGTTCCCGGCATCCGTCACCACGCCGTTCCCATCACCCGCCATCGGGAGAACCACATGGCCATCTCGCGTCGCACGTTCCTTTCCGCCGCCGGCGCCACCGGCGTCATCGCCGGCGCGCCCTACATCGCGCGCGCCCAGTCCGGGCCGATCAAGCTCGGCTCCGTGCTCGACAACTCGGGCAACCTCGACATCTACGGCAAGCCGATGGTCATGGCGACGACGCTGGCGGTCGAGGAGATCAACGCCGCCGGCGGCCTGCTCGGCCGCAAGGTCCAGGCGGTCCAGTACGACACCCAGTCGGACATCGCCCTCTACACCAAGTTCGCCCAGCAGCTCGTCCGCGACGACAAGGTCGACGTGGTCCACGGCGGCATCACGTCGGCCTCGCGCGAGGCGATCCGCCAGACCTTCAAGCGCGGCAACACGATGTACTTCTACAACGTGCTGTACGAAGGCGGGGTCTGCGACCGCAACTGCTTCGTCACCGGCACGACGCCCGGCCAGGCCGTCGAGCCGATCGTCGACCACGCGATGAAGAAGTGGGGCAACAAGGTCTACATCCTGGCCGCCGACTACAACTACGGCCAGATCACCGCGAAGTGGCTGCAGCACTACGTCAAGCTGCGCAAGGGCACGGTGGCCGACACCAACTTCTTCCCGCTCGACGTGTCCGACTTCGGCTCGACGATCGCGAAGATCCAGCAGGCCGGCCCGAACTGGGTCGTCTCGGCGCTGGTCGGCGGCGCGCACATGTCGTTCTATCGGCAGTGGGCGTCCTCCGGCATGAACAAGAAGATCCCGCTGGCCTCGACCACCTTCGGCGTGGGCAACGAGCACCTCGCGCTGTCGCCGGCCGAGGGCGACGGCATCCTGATCGCCGGCAACTACAGCCAGGAGGCACAGTCGCCGGCCAACAAGGACTTCCTCGCGAAGTGGGGCAAGCGCTTCGGTGACACGAAGATCGTCCACGAGATCGCGGTCTCGCAGTACCAGGGCATCATGCTCTGGGCCGCGGGCGTCAAGAAGGCGAACTCGCTCAAGCGCGACGACCTGCTGAAGGCGCTCGAGTCGGGCGTGGGCATCGACGGTCCGACCGGCCGCGTCGCGATGGATCCGAAGACGCACCACGCGTCGCTCGACATCCACCTGATGGAGGTCAAGGGGCAGAAGCTCACCATCCTCGAGACCTCGAAGCAGCGGCCGCCGTCCGATACCGCGCAGTCGTGCGACCTGATCAAGAACCCGAACGAGAACAAGCAGTTCGAGGTCAAGGTCTGACGGGGCCCGCGACGTGGACTACGCCGGCGTCGTCGTTCTCGAGATCCTCTACATGATCGCCTTCCTCGCGCTCGCCAGCGCGGGGCTGGCGGTGGTGTTCGGGATGATGCGGGTCATCAACCTCGCGCACGGCGAGTTCGTGATGCTCGGCGGCTACACGACGCTCGCCTGCGTGCAGGCGGGCATCAACGTCTACGTCGCGATGCTGATCATCGCGCCGATCGTGGTCGGGATCATCGGCCTCGTCATCGAGCGGCTGGTCATCCGGCACCTCTACGGCCGGATGATCGACACCATGCTCGCCACCTGGGGCCTGTCGCTGCTGCTGGTGGGCATCGTCACGCTGATCTTCGGCAGTTCCGCGGTCGGCGTGCCCACGCCGATCCCGGGCTACACCCTCGGTGCCTACCAGATGGGGGGCTACAACCTCTTCATCATCGCGCTCGCCGCGGTGGTGATGATCGGGATGTGGGTGGTGCTGCGGCACACGCGCCTCGGGCTGGTCGCGCGCGGTGCGATGCAGAACCCGGAGGTCGCGTCCGCGCTGGGCTACGACCCGAAGAGGGTCTACATGACGACCTTCGCGGTCGGCGCGGCGCTGGCCGGACTCGCCGGCGGCGCGCTCGCGCCGCTCACCGGGCTGCTGCCGTCGTCGGGCGGCGCGTACATCGCCAAGACCTTCATCACGGTCATCACCGGCGGCGCGGCGGTGCTGTCGGGCACGCTGACGGCGGCCACGATGTTCGGCTTCGTCAACCAGGTGGTCTCGTTCGCGTCGACGCCGGTCATCGGCGAGATCGCGATGCTCGCGCTGGCCATCGTGCTGCTGCGGCTGATGCCGCAGGGCATCACCGGGCGGTTCTTCCGGAACTCGACATGATCGACGACGCGCCGTCCGCCGGACGGATCCGCTGGGGCTGGTTCATCGCGTGGGCCGTGGTCATGGCGGTCCTGCCGCTGGTGTTCGACGACGTCCACACGCTGTCGCTGATGGCGATCACCTCGCTGGCCGGGCTGTCGCTCGCGCTGATGTGGGGCTACGCCGGCATCCTCAGCTTCGGGCACGCGGCCTACTTCGGGCTCGGCGCCTACGTCTACGCGATCGCCGCGGTCAACTTCGGCGAGAGCACCGCGCCGCTGCTGCTGTCGATCCTGATTCCCGCGATCGTGGCGGCGATCATCGGCGCGATGATGTTCTGGGGCCGGATCGGCGACGTCTACCTCGGCGTGATCACGCTGGTGGTGAGCCTGATCCTGTTCAAGTTCATGAACGCGACCGCGGGCGATGCCTACAAGATCGGCGACGCGCGGCTCGGCGGCTTCAACGGCATCCCCGGCTTCCAGATCCTGAACGTTCCGGGCGATCCGTCCGCGCAGATTTTCGGCACGCCGTTCTACTACGTGGTCGCGGTCTGCCTGCTCGGCTGCTACCTGCTCTGCCGCTGGATCCTGTCGACCTCGTTCGGCCGCACGCTGGTGGGCATCCGCGAGAACGAGCTGCGCGTCGAGCTGCTCGGCTACGACGTGCCGGCGCACAAGACCGCGGTGTTCACCGTCGGCGCGGCGATCTGCGGGCTGGCCGGTGCGTTCTTCGCGATGTGGGCCGAGATCGTCACGCCCGGCGTCTTCGCCCTCGGCATGTCCGCGGAAATGATCGTCTGGGTGATCGCCGGCGGCCTGGGCACGCTGATCGGCCCGATGCTGGGGGCCGCGGCGCTCACGCTGCTCAAGCTGCTGCTCGGCCAGCAGACGCTGATCGACAACTCGCTGGTGCTGGGCGCGATCATGGTGATCG
>JBAXJZ010000158.1:0-8507 GCA_037137595.1 Burkholderiales bacterium
TCTCCTGGGTGAACTGGTTCCGGTAGGTCTCGACCAGCCAGACGCCGAGCACGTTCAGGTCGTAGATCTTCCAGCCGGCCGGGGTCTTCTCCATCCGGTAGTCGAGCTGGATGGGGTCGCCGCGGCTCTGGACGATCTCGCTGCGGACCACGACCTCGGCCTCGTCGGCGCCCGCGCGCAGCGGCTTGACCCGGACCTGCTGGTCCTTGACCGCCGACAGCGCGCCCGCGTAGGTGCGGATCAGCAGCGAGCGGAACTCGGTCATCAGCGCCTTCTGCTGGTCCGGCGTGGCCTGCCGCCAGTTCCGGCCGACCGACAGCGCGGTCATCCGCTCGAAGTTCACGCTCGGCATGATCGTCTCGTCGACGAACTGCGAGAGCCTGCGCAGGTCGCCCTCGCGCAGCTCCTTGTCCGCCTTGATGCGGTCGAGGATCTGCGTGCTCATCGTCTTGATCATCTCGTCCGGCGCGGCGGCCTGGGCGAGCGCCGGTCCGGCCGGGGCCAGGGCGAGCAGCCACGCGGCGAGCGCGGCGAGGAGGAGTCGGGTCATCGTGGTCGTCCGAAGGGTCGGGTCAGTCGTCGGTGTCCGGCGGGTTGCCGTCGAACACCAGGCTGCGACGACGCTGCAGGTAGCTGTCGCGCACCAGCAGATAACGGTCGAGCGCGTCCTGAAGCAGACGATCGGCGGGCAGCAGCTGCGCCCGCGTCTCGACGAAGCCCACCCCGGCCATGCTGTTGCGGAAGGGCACGTTGTCGAAGCGGTTGATCAGCGCGGTCCAGGCGTCGACGCCGAAGCCCACGCCGTCGCGGACGTTGGACGGGCCGAAGAACGGCAGCACCAGGTACGGGCCGGTGGGCACGCCCCAGACGCCCAGCGTCTGGCCGAAGTCCTCGCGGTGCTTCTCCATGCCGACGTCGGAGGCCGGATCGCCGAAGCCGAAGAAGCCGAAGGTGGTGTTGAAGACGAAGCGACCGAGGTCGTTGAAGCCGGCGGCCGGCTTGCCCTGCAGGAAGTTGTTCAGCGCGATGTACGGGTCGAGCAGGTTCGACAGGAAGTTGCGGGTGATCATCCGCAGCACGTCGGGCGTGTACTGGTCGTAGGCGCGCGCGACCGGCCTGAAGACCCAGGCGTCGACGGTGTCGTTGAAGACGAAGACCCCGCGGTTGAACGACTCGAGCGGATCGACCGAGGCACGCCGGCGCGCGTCCGCGTCCTCCGGCTGGGCGTCGGCGCGGGCGGCATTGCCCGCGCTCACCGCACCGGCGGCGCCGATCGCGGCAGCGGCATCGGACGGGCCGGCCGGCGCGGCCTCCCGGGGCATCGAGGTGCAGCCCTCGGCGACCCAGGCGGCCGCCACCAGCAGCGCGACGACGGCGGCCCGCCGCAACGGGACGTCGGCGCGGGCCGGTTCGACGGTGGGGACGCTCACGGCTTCTTCTCTCCTTCGGCCGCCTTGCTGAACAGGAACTGGCCGATCAGGTTCTCCAGGACGATGGCCGACTGGGTCATCCGGATGGTGTCGCCGCCGGCCAGCATCTTGTCGTCGCCGCCGGGCTCCAGCCCTATGTACTGTTCGCCCAGCAGTCCTGACGTCAGGATCTTCGCCGAGCTGTCCTTCGGGAACCTGAACCGCTGGTCGAGCGACAGGGTCACCACCGCCTGGTAGGTCTGATCGTCGAAGGCGATCGAGGCGACCCGGCCGACGACCACGCCGGCGCTCTTCACCGGCGCGCGGACCTTCAGGCCGCCGATGTTGTCGAACTTCGCCTTCGTGTCGTAGGTCGGGCCGGTGGAGAAGCTGCCGAGATTGCCGGCCTTGAGCGCCAGGAACAGCAGCGCGGCCAGCCCGAGCAGCACGAAGCCGCCCACCAGGATGTCGATCGCGCGACGGGACTTCATCGCGGGCCTCCGTGTCGGACGCCCTCGCGGGCGGGTCGTGGGGTCATCAGGTCGCTCCGAACATCAGCGCGGTGAGGATGAAGTCGAAGCCCAGCACCGCGAGCGAGGACGCGACCACGGTCGTCGTCGTCGCGCGCGACACGCCCTCGGGCGTGGGCTGCGCCTCGTGGCCGACGTACAGCGCGGTGAACGCACAGACGAAGCCGAACACCACGCTCTTGATCACGCCGTTGCCGATGTCCTTGAAGACCTCGACGCCGGCCTGCATCTGCGACCAGAAGGCGCCGGCGTCGACGCCGATCAGCAGCACGCCGACGCCCCAGCCGCCGAGGACGCCGACCGCGGAGAAGATCGTCGCGAGGATCGGCATCGCGATCAGCGCCGCCATGAAGCGCGGCGCGAGCACGCGCGCCATCGGGTCGACCGCCATCATCTCCATCGCCGACAGCTGCTCGCCGGCCTTCATCAGGCCGATCTCGGCGGTGAGCGAGGTGCCCGCGCGACCGGCGAAGAGCAGCGCCGCGACCACCGGCCCGAGCTCGCGCAGCAGCGACAGCGCCACCATCAGGCCCAGCGCCTCGGCCGATCCGTAGCGCTGCAGGATGTAGTAGCCCTGGAAGGCCAGCACGAAGCCGACGAACAGGCCCGAGACCGCGATGATCGACAGCGAGCGGTTGCCGATCACGTGCAGCTGGTCGATCACCAGCCGCGGCCGCGCGAGCGAGAGCGGCGCGAGCAGCACCAGCCGCAGGAAGAACCGCGCGCCGTGGCCGATGCCGGCGACGCGGTCGATCACCCAGGCGCCGACGTTCGCGAACAGCGCGGTCATCGCGGCAGCCCCAGGTCTTCGGCGATCGGCGGCGCCGGACGGTGGAACTGCACCGGGCCGTCGCGGGTGCCGTGCAGGAACTGGACGACGTACGGGTCGGCGGACGCACGCAGCTCCGCGGGCGTGCCGGAGGCGACGATCCGGCCCGAACCGAGCAGGTAGACGCGGTCGGCGATCGCGAAGGTCTCGGGCACGTCGTGGGTGACCACGATGGAGGTGGCGCCCAGCGCGTCGTTCAGCTCGCGGATCAGGTGCGCGATGGTGCCGAGCGAGATCGGATCCAGGCCGGCGAAGGGCTCGTCGTACATCAGCAGCGGCGGATCGAGCGCGATCGCGCGGGCGAGCGCGACCCGGCGCGCCATGCCGCCGGAGATCTCCGAGGGCATCAGCGACGCGGCGCCGCGCAGGCCGACCGCGTCGAGCTTCATCAGCACCAGGTCGCGGACCATCGATTCCGGCAGGCCCAGGTGCTCGCGCATGGGGAACGCGACGTTCTCGAACACCGACAGGTCGGTGAACAGCGCACCGAACTGGAAGAGCATGCCCATCCGGCGCCGCAGCCGGTACAGGCCTTCGCGGTCGAGCGCGCCGACGTCCTGCCCGTCGAAGCGCACCGTGCCCGAGTCGGCCTTGAGCTGGCCGCCCAGCAGCCGCAGCAGCGTCGTCTTGCCCGAGCCCGAGCCGCCCATCAGCGCCACGACCTGCCCGCGCTCGACGCGCAGGCTCACGTCGTGCAGCAGCGGCCGGCCGGCGTAGCCGAAATGCAGGGCGTCGATCGAGACGAAGGGCTCGGGAGGAGGCACGGTGGGGCCGCCGGAGGGCAACGGGCGGCGCGACGACGGGGAGGCCCCCAGTGTAGCAAGACGGTCACGACCGGACCGGCGCACCGGCACGCAGCAGACGGGCTTCCGCCGCGTCGACCTGCTCGACCGTCCCGCACAGCACCAGCGTGTCGCCCGGCTGCAGCTCGAGATCGTCGGGCCATTCCAGCTGCCGCCGGCCGCCGCGGACCAGCGCGCTGATCGAGCAGCCCTCGAGGGGCAGCGCGGCGAGCGCCTGGCCCTGGACGGCGGACCCGGCGGGCACGGTGACCGCATGCAGCCGCAGGTGATCGGTCTCGATGGTCTCCGCCTCGCGGTCGTCGGCGCCGTGGAAATAGCCGCGCAGCAGGCTGTAGCGGTCCTCGCGGATCGACCGGATCCGGCGCAGCACCCGGGCGAGCGGCGCGCCGTTGAGCGCCAGCGCGTGCGAGGCCAGCATCAGGCTGCCCTCGACCACCTCGGGCACCACCTCGGTGGCGCCCGCCTCGCGCAGCCGCTCCAGGTCGGCGTCGGTCGACGTGCGGACCACCACCGGCAGCTGCGGCGCGAGCGCCCGCACCAGGTGGAGCAGCCGGATCGCGCCGGCGGTGTCGTCGTAGGTCACGACCAGCACCGAGGCGCGGTGCACGCCGGCGGCCAGCAGGGTCTCGCGGCGGGTCGCGTCGCCGTAGACCACCGACTCGCCGGCCGACGCCGCCTCCCGGACGCGGTCGGGGTCGAGGTCGAGCGCCACGAACGGCACCTTTTCGGCCTCGAGCACGTGGGCGAGGCTCTGTCCGCTGCGGCCGTAGCCGCAGATGAGGATGTGCTTGTCGCGCGAGAGGCTGCGGGCGGCGATGGTCTGCAGCTGCAGCGAACGCTGCAGCCATTCCTGCTGCGAGACCCGCAGCGCGAGCCAGTCGGCGCGGCCGATCAGCCAGGGGCTGGCCAGCATCGACAGCAGCATCGCGGCCAGCACCGGCTGCAGGGTGGCCGGCGCGAGCAGCGCGGTGTCGGCCGCCAGCGCCAGCAGCACGAACGCGAACTCGCCGGCCTGCGCGAGCCAGACCCCGGTGCGGATCGCCACCGGCGCGGTGTCGCCCATCGCGCGCGAGGCCGCGACCACCACGCCGAACTTCAGCAGGATGGGCAGCGTGGACGCGGCGAGCACCACCGGCCAGGAGTCGAGCACGACGCCCAGGTCGAGCTTCATGCCGATGGTGATGAAGAAGAGGCCGAGCAGGATGTCGCGGAAGGGCTTGATGTCCTCCTCGACCTGGTAGCGGTACTCGGTCTCGGAGATCAGCATGCCGGCGACGAACGCCCCGAGCTCCATCGACAGGCCGGCCTGCTTGGTCAGCCACGCGAACAGCAGCGCCGCCAGCAGGATGTTCAGCGAGAACAGCTCGTGCGAGCGCTGGCGCGCCACCCGCAGGAACCAGTGGTGCATCAGCGGCGGGCCGAAGCGCAGCAGCACGACCAGCAGCACGGCGGCCTTGGCCAGCGCCCAGCCGATCGGCATCCACCAGTCGGCCTGCCCGCCGCCCAGCGCCGGGATCACGATCAGCAGCGGGATCAGCGCGAGGTCCTGGAACAGCAGCACCGCGAAGATCCGCTTGCCGTGCTCGGTCTCGAGCGCGTGCCGCTCGGCGAGCAGCTTGCTCACCAGCGCCGTGGACGACATCGCGACCGCGCCGCCCAGCGCCAGCGCGCCGCGCCAGTCGATGCCGCCGGGCAGCACCCAGGCGAGCCAGGCCGCCGGCAGCACGACGGCCGCGAGCATCACCGCGCCGATCGTCGCGGCCACCTGCAGCGAGCCCAGGCCGAACACGAAGCGGCGCATCGCCGAGAGCTTCGCGAGGTTGAACTCCAGCCCCAGCGTGAACATCAGGAAGACCACGCCCAGCTCGGCGAGCGTGTGCACCGCCTCGCTGTTGGCCGCGAGGTTGCCCGCGTACGGGCCCAGCACCACGCCCACCAGCAGGTACGCGACCAGCGCCGGCATGCCCAGCGATCGCAGCAGCAGCACCGCGACGATGCTCGCGGCCAGCAGCAGCAGGGTGATCTCGAGGGCCGTGAGCATCGGCGCGGGGGCGTCCTGGGGGCGGGTTTTCGCGGATCGGGGCAGGCCGGGACGGTCGGGCGGGGACGCTATACTCGACCGATGACCGACCCGATTGTAGCCACCCCGGCCGACACGGACCGGCTCGTCGCGCGCGCACGCGAGGTCCTGCGCATCGAGGCCGACGCGGTCGCGTCGCTGGTGCCCCGGATCGGTTCCGAGTTCGTCGCGGCCTGCCGGCTGATGCTCGCCTGCCGCGGCCGCATCGTGGTCAGCGGCATGGGCAAGTCGGGCCACGTCGCGCGCAAGCTCGCCGCCACCCTCGCCTCCACCGGCACGCCGGCGTTCTTCGTGCATCCGGCCGAGGCCAGCCACGGCGACCTCGGCATGGTCACCCGCGACGACGTCTTCGTCGCGCTGTCGAACTCCGGCCGCACCGAGGAGCTGCTGGCGATCGTGCTGCCCGTCAAGCGCCAGGGCGCGAAGCTGATCGCCGTCACCGGCGACGCCGACTCGCCGCTCGCCCGCGAGGCCGACGTCCACCTCGACGCGAGGGTCGACAAGGAGGCCTGCCCGCTGAACCTCGCGCCCACCGCCAGCACCACCGCGGCGCTGGCGCTCGGCGACGCGCTCGCGGTCGCGCTGCTCGACGCGCGGGGCTTCGGCGAGGACGACTTCGCCCGCTCGCATCCGGGCGGCTCGCTCGGCCGCCGGCTGCTCACCCGCGTGTCGGACGTGATGCGGACCGGGGATGCCCTGCCCTCGGTGCCCGCCGGGTCGCCGCTGCCCGCCGCGATCCTCGAGGTCACCCGCAAGCGGATGGGCATGACCGCGGTGCTCGACGCCGACGGCCGGGTCGCCGGCATCTTCACCGACGGCGACCTGCGCCGGCTGCTCGAGCGCACCACCGACATCGGCTCGCTCGCCGTGGACGACGTGATGACCCGGCGGCCGGCCTCGATCGGCCCCGACGCGCTCGCCGTCGAGGCGGTGCGGCGGATGGAGGAGCGGCGGATCGGCCAGCTGCTGGTGCTCGAGGCCGACGGCCGGATGGCCGGCGCGCTGACGCTGCACGACCTGCTGGTCGCGAAGGTCGTATGAGCGCGGCCGACGCGCGCGCCGCCGCGGTCCGGCTGATGGCCTTCGACGTCGACGGCACGCTCACCGACGGCGGGATCCACATCGGCCCGGACGGCGAGGCCTTCAAGCGCTTCTCGGTCCGCGACGGGCTGGGGCTGGTGCTGCTGCGCGAGGCCGGCATCCGGGTCGCGATCGTCACCGGCCGCAGTTCGCGGATCGTCGCCGAGCGGGCCCGCGAACTGCGGATCGACACCGTGCTGCAGGGCGTGGCCGACAAGGCCGAGGCGATGCGCGCGCTGTGCGCGCAGGCCGGCCTCGAGCCCGCGCAGGCCGGCTTCATGGGCGACGACTGGCCCGACCTGCCAGCGATGCGCGCGGTGGGCTTCGCCGCCACGGTGGCCGAGGCCGCACCCGAGGTGAAGGCCGCCGCCCACTGGATCGCGACGGCACCCGCCGGCGGCGGCGCGGCCCGCGAGCTCGCCGAGCACCTGCTGCGCTCGCAGGGCCGGCTCGACGCGCTGGTCGGCCGCTACGACGGCCGGGCCGCCTGAGCCGCCGGGACCGGAGGCCGCGTGAACGCCCGTTCGCTCGACAGGCTCGCGGCCGGCGTGTCGGTGGCGCTGCTCGCCGCGCTCGGCCTCTTCACCTTCTACCTCGCGCAGGTGGCGGCCCCGGGCGAAGGCCGCGCCACCGCCGAGCCGCCGCCCGACCGGCCCGACTACTTCGTCGAGCGGATGTCGCTGCTGACGATGAACGAAGCCGGCGAGCCCTCGTACCGGCTCGAGGCCAGCCAGCTTCAGCACTTCCCGGCCGACGACGTCGCCGAGTTCGAGGCGCCGGTGATGGTCAGCCTCGACCCGTCCACGCCGCGGCTCACCCTGACGGCGAACCGCGGCCGGCTGATCCAGGGCGGCGAGGAGGCGCGGCTGTCGGGCAACGTCGTGATGACCCGCGCCGCCACAGGGCGCAGCGCCCCGATGAAGATCGAGACCGAGTACGCACAGGTCTTCCCCGACGAGGACATCGTCCGCACGGACCGTCCGGTGGAGGTCATCCAGGGGGGGCAGACGCTGACCGGGGTCGGGATGGAGCTGAACAATCGGACCCGGCAATTGCGGGTAGACTCGCGGGTCCGCGTGGTCGTCCCGCCGTCCGAGCGGCCGACCGACGCCCCCGCCGACGCGGCCCCCGCGCCCGTCTCCCCCGACCGCCGCCGATGATCCGCCGCCCCGGCCCGTCTTCCGCACGCCTGCTCGCGCCCTGTGTCGCGATCGTGGCCGCGCTGCTGGCCGGCGGGGCCGCCGCCGAGCGCGCCGACCGGTACAAGCCCACGAACGTCGAGGCGGACCGGATGAACTACGACGACCTGAAGCAGGTCAACGTGTTCACCGGCTCGGTGGTGCTGACCAAGGGCACGATCACGCTGCGCGGCGACCGGCTGGTGCTGCAGCAGGATCCGGAGGGCTACCAGTACGGCACCTCCACCGGGCGCCTGGCCACGTTCCGCCAGAAGCGCGACGGGATCGACGAATGGATCGAGGGCTGGGGCGAGGAGATCGTCTACGACGGCAAGACCGAGAAGGTGCGGCTCACCGGCCGCGCCAAGGTCCGCCGGCTCGAGGGCACGCGGATCGTCGACGAGATCGACGGCGCGGTCATCGTCTACGACAGCCGCACCGAGCAGTACGAGGTGGAGGGCGGTTCGCCGAACGCGGCCTCGGCCACCGGCGGCCGGGTGAAGGTGGTGATCCAGCCGCGGCTCGGCGAGGGCGCGGGCCCGGGTGCGCCGCCGGCCTCCGGGAACGGCCGGCCCGGGTCGGGGTCGGAGACGGGCGC
>JBAXJZ010000159.1:0-8505 GCA_037137595.1 Burkholderiales bacterium
AACAACCGCGCTACCGTCGTCTGCCGGCGCCAGGAAGGCATCTAGCAAGTCGCGCCGAGCGGACCGACGGGCTGCCCACGCTCGAGCGGACCGCGCAGATGCTCGCGGCGGGCTGGGGCGGGACGGGGTCGGTCACCCCGGCGCGGGACATCGGCGTGTTGTATTCGCTCGGGGCCGCGTCGTCGAGCGACCGCGACGCCCTCGGCCTGACGGACGCGTTGTTCGACGACATCGCGCCGCAGTTCACCCGTCGAAGCCCGCGGACCGCCGCGCCCGCCGCGCCGTTCCCGCGTGCGAGGCCCGAAGGCCGGATCCCGCCGCACCGGCTGCTCGCCCTCGTGCGGCGTCACCTCGGCGATCGGGACGACCTTGCGGCGCTGCTCGATGCGCTGCGCGGCGCCGAGTTCCCGGCCTCGGCCCGCACGCTGCTGGACGCGCTGCGCATCGACCTCGGCCTGACCGCCGACGAGGCGATGCTGGCGATGCTCTGGGGGCTCGCGGATGCGCTGGGGGAGGGGGATCTGCCGGGGGCCGGGGCGCTCGGGCGGATGCACGCGCACCTGTGTGCCACCGTGCCGGCCGCGCGGCTCGACGAGGTCAGGGCGGCGTTGCGGCGGCACGCGGGCGGTGCGGGTCTCGATGCGTGGTGAGTCACGACTTGATCATCGGGGACGATCCGTCCTGCGCGGAGATCCACGCAGGGATCGATCCGTTGACGGAACGGCTGGAACTCAAGGTGGATCGGCTAGAGCAGGCGCTCCCGCACGTCCGCGCCCGGAAAGCGGTGTCGGAACCGCTCGCTCGACGCGAGGTTCCCGATGAAGTGATCGTTGAACAGGGTGCGCCGTCATGCAATGCATTGCCAAAGCAATGCATACGCATTACCATTGTTCCGCTGTCCCGTCTCGCCGGACCCGCCATGCCCGCCCTCGTCGCCGCCGAATCGACACTGACCGACCGATACCAGACCACCGTTCCCGAGGCGGTGCGGCGGGCGCTCGACCTGAACAAGCGTGACCGGATCCGGTACGAGATCCGGCCGAACGGGGACGTCGTGCTGTCGCGTGCGGTGCCCGAGGAAGCGGGCGACGACCCGGTGCTCGACGACTTCCTGAGCTTCCTGGCCCGCGACCTCGCGGCGCACCCGGAACGGCTGAAGGCGCTCGACGAGGACTTCGTCCGACGGTTGCGGTCGCTCACGGATGGGGTCGACGTGGATCTCGACGCGCCCCTGTCCCCGGGCGATGAATGAGCACCGCCCCCGTGGTCATCCACGGCTGGACGATCTACGCGCACCCGCTGTTCCTCGTGCAGGTCGAGACCCTGACGGCGCAGGTGCAGGCGCTTCGGGCGCGTGATCCGGCGGGCTTCGCCCGGAAGAACGCGACGAAGCGTCTCGCCGCGATCACGAAGCTCGCCTTCGACGTCATCCCTCGGGATCCGGCCCGAGCAGAGTATCGGCAGGGCGTGACCCTGGGCGATGCCCACAAGCACTGGTTCCGGGCGAAGTTCTTCCAGCAGTACCGGCTCTTCTTCCGGTACCACGCCGCGAGTCGGATCATCGTCTACGCGTGGGTGAACGACGAGGACACGAAGCGCGCGTACGAGAGCGGGGACGATGCCTACCGGGTGTTCCGCCGGATGCTGGACAGCGGGCATCCGCCGGACGATTGGACGGCGTTGCTCACGGAGGCCGAAGCCGAATCGATGAGGTTGCGGCGGCTCGCTCACGACGGCACCCGCTGACCCGTTCGGCCGGGATCGGCCGACGCCGCCGCGCACCTCACCGCAGCCCGCCCCGCATTCGTACACGCCGCCCCGCCACGGTTCACGCCGCACCGCCCCCTGCGCACCCATACGGACCCCTGCGTCCGTACTCTCCGCATCCCACCCCGCCACCGCGGCCGTCCTGCGTGGCGCGTTCCTTGCGTACAGTGGCGTCCACCCCCGACCTCCACGACACCGCCTCGCCGTGAACGCACGCCTCGCGCCCGCCGACCCCGCCGACCGCGACCTGCTCATCCGCGACATCCGCCTGCTCGGCCGCATCCTCGGCGAGACGATCCGCGAGCAGGAAGGCCGCGAGGCCTACGAGCTCGTGGAGAAGGTCCGCCAGCTCTCGGTCGCCGGCCGGCTGAAGCAGGACAAGTCCGCCACCGCCGCGCTCGGCCGGCTGCTGAAGAACCTCACCACCGACCAGACGGTCTCGGTGATACGCGCCTTCTCCTACTTCTCGCACCTGGCCAACATCGCCGAGGACCGGCACGCGGTACGCCGCCGCGACGAGCTGGCCCGCAAGGGCACGCTGCCCGAGGGCTCGCTCGCGGTCACGCTCGACCGGCTCGCCGCGAAGGACGTGCGCGCCGCGGACGTGGCCGAGACGCTGCGTCACGCCTACATCTCGCCGGTGCTCACCGCGCATCCCACCGAGGTGCAGCGCAAGTCGCTGCTCGACGCCGAGCGCGCGATCGCCGAGCTGGTGGCCGAACGCGACACGCTCGCCACGCCGCGCGAGCTCGCCCGCAACGAGGCCGCGCTGCGTGCCCGCGTCACGCAGCTCTGGCAGACGCGGATGCTGCGCTACGCGAAGCTCACGGTGGCCGACGAGATCGAGAACGCGCTCTCGTACTACCGCTCGACCTTCCTCACCCAGATCCCGCAGCTCTACGCGGACATCGAGGACGCGCTGCCGGGCCACGAGATCGCGAGCTTCTTCCGGATGGGCAACTGGATCGGCGGCGACCGCGACGGCAATCCCAACGTCACCGCCGAGACGCTCTACATGGCGCTCGCGCGGCAGTCGGAGACGGCGCTGCGGCACTATCTGGTGGAGGTGCACGAGCTGGGTTCGGAGCTCTCGCAGTCCACGCTGCTGGTGAAGGTCACGCCCGAGATGCAGGCGCTGGCCGACGCCTCGCCCGACACCAGCGAGCACCGCGCGGACGAGCCCTACCGGCGCGCGCTCACCGGCATCTACGCGCGGCTCGCCGGCACGCTGCGCACGCTCACCGGCACGGAGGCGCTGCGGCACGCGGTCGCCCCCACCACGCCGTACGCGGACGCGGGCGAGTTCCTCGCGGACCTGCGCACCATCGAGGACTCGCTCTCGAAGCACCACGGCCGCGCGCTGATCGCGCAGCGGCTGGCGCCCCTGATCCGCGCGGTGCAGGTCTTCGGTTTCCACCTCGCGACCGTCGACCTGCGGCAGTCGTCGGACAAGCACGAGGCGGTGGTGGCCGAGCTGCTGAAGGTCGCCAAGCTGGAGTCCGACTACTCGGCGCTCGACGAGGCGGACCGTCGCACGCTGCTGCTCAACCTGCTGAACGACGCGCGGCCGCTGCGGGTCAAGGGCCACGCCTACTCGGACCACGCGCGCTCGGAACTCGCGATCTTCGACCTGGCGCTGGTCCAGCTCTCGCGCTACGGCCGGCAGGCGATCCGGCACTACATCATCTCGCACACCGAGGACGTGAGCGACCTGCTGGAGGTGCTGCTGCTGCAGAAGGAAGCGGGCCTGATGCGGGGCACGCTCGACGACGGCGCGGTGGCGGACCTGATCGTGGTGCCGCTCTTCGAGACGATCGGCGACCTGCGCAACGCGGCGCCGATCATGCGGGCCTACTACGCGCTGCCCGGGGTGCTCGACATGATCGTCCGCTCGGGCGCCGAGCAGGACGTGATGCTGGGCTACAGCGACTCGAACAAGGACGGCGGCTTCTTCACGTCGAACTGGGAGCTGTACCGCGCGGAGGTGGCGCTGCTGGCGTTCTTCGGGCCGCTGCGTGCCGAGCGCGGCGTGACGCTGCGGCTCTTCCACGGCCGCGGCGGCACGGTGGGCCGGGGCGGCGGCCCGAGCTACCACGCGATCCTCGCGCAGCCGCCGGGCACGGTGAACGGGCAGATCCGGCTGACCGAGCAGGGCGAGGTGATCTCGTCGAAGTACGCCAACCCGAAGATCGGCCGGCAGAACCTGGAGACGCTGGTGGCCGCGACGCTGGAGGCCACGCTGCTGCACCCCACGAAGGCCGCGCCGCGCGCGTTCCTGGAGGCGGCGCAGCAGCTGTCGCAGACGAGCATGGCGGCCTACCGGAAGCTGGTCTACGAGACGCCGGGCTTCACCGACTTCTTCTTCGAGCTCACGCCCATCCGCGAGATCGCCGAGCTCAACATCGGCTCGCGGCCGGCCTCGCGCAAGGCCACGCGCGCCATCGAGGACCTGCGCGCGATCCCCTGGGGCTTCTCGTGGGGCCAGTGCCGGATCGCGCTGCCGGGCTGGTGCGGCTTCGGCTCGGCGGTGCGCGCCTTCCTCGACGAGGACCCGGCGCAGCGCGACGCACGGCTCGCGCTGCTCAGGCGCATGTTCAAGGAGTGGCCGTTCTTCCGCACCTTGATGTCGAATCTGGACATGGTGCTGGCGAAGACGGACCTCTCGATCGCCGCGCGCTACCTGGAGCTGGTCACCGACGCGAAGCGCGCGAAGAAGCTCTTCGCGGCGATCACCGCCGAATGGCAGGCGGCGAACGACGCGCTCGCGGCGATCAGCGGCGAGCCCACGCGGCTGGCGTCGAACCCCTCGCTCGCGAAGGCGATCGAGCACCGCTTCCCTTACCTGGACCCGCTGAACCACCTGCAGGTGGAACTGATGCGCCGCTACCGGCAGCGGCCCGCGGGCGAGCCGGTGAATCCGCGCGTGCAGCGCGGCATCCACCTGTCGATCAACGGCGTGGCCGCCGGGCTGCGCAACACGGGATGAGGACGCGATGAGTGCCTCCGCGGACGACGGCGCCGAGGCGCTGGTCGGCACGCCGCTCGCGCCGGCCGACGTCGCGATCCGCGATCTCGGCCGCGCGCTGCTGCCCTCGCCGGTGGCGACGCACCTCGGCGACTCGGCGCTGAAGTTCGTGGGCTCCGCCGACAAGGTGCTGCTCGACGACTCGGTCTCGGCGCTGCGCGCGAGCGTGCCCGATGCCGAGCGGGTGGCCTTCGAGGTGGCCGGCCCGCGGCACCGGATCTTCTTCGACCCGCGCACGCTGCGGGTGGGCATCGTCACCTGCGGCGGGCTGTGCCCCGGTCTCAACAACGTGATCCGCGGGCTGGTCTTCGAGCTGGCCTACGGCTACGGGGTGCGCCACATCCTGGGCTTCCGCTTCGGCTACGAGGGGCTGGTCTCGCGGCACGGGCACGTGCCGCTGAACCTCACGCCGGAGACGGTGGCGCACATCCACCACGACGGCGGCACGATGCTGGGCTCGTCGCGCGGCGAGCAGGACACGGCGGAGATCGTCGACAACCTCGAGGCCAACGCCATCGGCGTGCTCTTCGTGGTGGGCGGCGACGGCACGCTGCGCGGCGCGCTGCGCATCGCGGCGGAGATCGAGCGGCGCGGCGCGAAGATCGCCATCGTCGGCATCCCGAAGACGATCGACAACGACATCCCGTTCATCGACCGCAGCTTCGGCTTCGTGAGCGCCTATTCGGCCGCGGTGGACGTGATCCGCAGCGCACGGGTGGAGGCCACCGGCGCGAAGGACGGCGTGGGCCTGGTGAAGGTGATGGGGCGGCACTCGGGCTTCCTCGCCTGCCAGGCGGCGCTCGCCTCCACCGAGGTGGACCTGGTGCTGATCCCGGAGGTGCCGGTGTCCTTCGGCGAGGGCTCGGGGCTGTGGAAGCACCTCTCCAAGGTGCTCGACCGCAAGGGGCACGCGGTGGTGGTGGTGGCCGAGGGCGCGGCGCAGGACGAGATCGCCTCGGGCGGCACGGGTGCGGCCACGGACAAGAGCGGCAACGCGCGGCTCAAGGACGTGGGGCCGTTCCTGCGCGACCGGATCGTGGCCGACTACGCGGCGCTGGGCCGCGAGGTGACGGTGAAGTACATCGACCCGAGCTACGCGATCCGCTCGGTGCCGGCCTGCCCGTCGGACTCGATCTACTGCTGGAACATGGCGCGCAACGCGGTGCACGCGGCGATGGCGGGCAACACCGAGATGATCATCGGGCGCTGGCACGGGCGCTTCGTGCACGTGCCGATGCAGCTCGCCACGCGCGGGCGCCGGCACGTGGATCCGGCGGGCGACCTGTGGTCGTCGGTGATCGAGGCGACGGGGCAGCCGCGCAGCTTCGCCTGACGCGGCGGCCCGGCGGCCGGTCCGCGCGGCGGCGCTAGCGTCGCCACCACGGGCGCTCGTAGTCCACCTGGTCCGGCGGCACCACGAACCGGTGCTCGCGCCGGAAGTAGCGGTAGAAGCGCTCGTGCAGCTCGGCCTCGCGGATCGTGAACGCGCCGCTCGCCTCCTGCTCCTCGAGGAACCGGCGCATCGCACCGACGGGCTCGAGCGGATCGGACTGCTGGAAGATCACCGTGCCGCCGTAGCGCCGGTACAGCGCGCGGTTGACCTTCCAGCGGACGACCATGCGCTCGGCGAGCGTCCGGACTTCGGCCTGCATCTCCTTCGATGCGCCCCCCGGCAGGGGCGGCACGCCGAGCCAGGTCACCACGTCGTCGACCTCGGCCGGTTCCGCCCTCACGCCGTTCTCGTCGGCGAAGCGCTGCAGCAGCGGGCCGATGACGAGCGGCTGGAGGCGGTCGGGATTGCCGCCCAGCTCGTCGCGGTGGATGGTCCGCCCCAATACCTCGGCGACCGGCTCGCGCGGCTGCGACACGGTCGGGGCGACGAGGCCGCAGGCCAGCACGCACGACACGATGATGCGGATCCACGATCCGCGCCGCGGGTTCATTGCCGCGCGACCGTGACCGACGAGACGGCGTTCGCCGACGCGTCGTAGCTCATCGACGTGCCCGCGATCCCCGCGACGGTGAACGTCGTCCGAGTGATCGAGGTCGACATCTGTCCGGTCTGCACCCGGCAGGTGCCTGTGCTGCCGGTGGTGCACGAGACCGCCGAGCCGCCGACGCTGAAGCCGCCGGACACCACCGCGCCCGGGACCGGCGCGCCCGCCGCGTTCTTCACCGCGACGAGGACCGAGGCGCGCCACGCGTTGCGGGGGGTGGTCGCGGCGCTGCCCGCGAGCGACGCGATCGAGACCGCCACGCTCGCCGTCGGCGGCGGCGTGGTCGGCGCGTCGCTGCCGGTGTAGAGCAGCAGGTTCGGCGAGCCGCTGCCGGCGCCGGTCACCTTGTTCGGCGTGGCGCCGGCGCGGATCGCGTCGGCGATCTGGCCGGGCGTGGCGGCGGGCGTGGCCGCGAGCATCAGCGCGACGCGGCCGGCCACGTGCGGCGAGGCCATCGAGGTGCCGGACAGCGACGCGGCGGCGGTGGTCGACGTGGACCAGGCCGAGGTGATGCCGCTGCCGGGCGCGAACACGTCTAGGCAGGTGCCGAAGTTCGAGTACGTGGCGCGCGCGTCGCCCGAGGTGGTCGCGCCCACGGTGATCGCCGAGGGCTCGCGTGCGGGCGACGCGGTGCAGGCGTCGGCCGACGAGTTGCCCGCCGCCACCACCACCGGCAGGCCGGCGGCGACGACGTTGGCGACCGCGGTGTCGAGCGCGGACGACGCGCCGCCGCCCAGCGACAGGTTCACCACCGCGGGCTTCACCGCGTTCGCGGCCACCCAGTCGAGACCGGCGATCACGCCGGACAGCGAGCCCGAGCCGGCGCAGTCGAGCACGCGGACCGGCACCAGCGACACGCCCTTGGCGACGCCCCAGGTGACGCCGCCGATCGTGCCCGCCACGTGGGTGCCGTGGCCGTTGCAGTCGCCGGTGCCGTTGCCGTCGGTGATCGCGGTCCAGCCCGGCAGGGTCCGCGAGCCGAACTCGAGATGGCCGGCGAGCAGGCCGGTGTCGAGCACGTAGGCGCGCACGCCCGCGCCGTTGCCGGCGTAGCCGTAGGCGCCGTTCAGCGGCAGGTCGCGCTGGTCCACGCGGTCCAGGCCCCAGGTCGCGGCCGACTGCACCGCCTGCGACGCGGTCATCGGCCGGTCGATCTCGACGTAGTCGACCAGCGGGTGGGTCTGCATCGCGGCGAGGAAGGCGTCGGCCGCCGCGTCGGGCAGCGAGACCGCGAAGCCCTTCAGCGCCCGGGTGTAGGTGAAGTCGACGCGGCCGCCGCGGCCGCGGGTCACGTCCTCGGCGGCGGCCGCGGGGTCGGCGACGGTGCGCCTGAAGACGACGACGTAGCGGCGCCGCTCGCCGGCGCCGGCCACGCGCGCGTCGACGAAATCGTCCAGGGCGGCGCGGGCGGACGGCGTCGCGAGCGCGTTGACCAGCTCCGAGATCGCGGGGCGCGGCGTCGTCGACGCCGCCGCCAGGCGCAGCGCGCTCACCACCTCGGGCAGCTGGCGCTGCACCGCTTGCGTCGCGGCCTCGATCTGGTCGCGCAGCGGCACGCCGCCGCCTTCGCGTCCCGCGGCCTCGGTGATCCGGCGCTGCGCCTCGCCGAGCGCGACCGCGGCGGCGCGCGCGACGTTGGCGAGCCGGGTGTCGCCGGCCGCGACGAAGTCGCCGGTGACGTCGGCGGTCTCGGGCAGGCCCAGGCGCGTGCGGACC
>JBAXJZ010000160.1:0-8402 GCA_037137595.1 Burkholderiales bacterium
CCGACGACCCCCCACGAGGACCCCCGATGAAACGTCGCCTGCTCTCCGCGCTCACCCTCTGTTCGCTGCTCGGCTTCGCGGCCCCCGCCGCGCAGGCCGCCGACCCGACGTCGATGCGCGTCGCCGGCAACTTCTCGTCGAACAAGAACCACGTCGACGGCATCGAGCGGCCGTTCTTCACCGCGCTGCCCAAGCTGATGGGCACCGGCCTCGCGGTGAACTACAACCCGATGGACGTGCTCGGCGTGCAGGCGGCCGACGCGTTCCGGCTGCTGCGCTCGGGCACCTTCGACGTGATGAGCGTGCAGATCGGCATGGCCTCGCGCGACGACCCGTTCTTCGAGGGCATCGACCTGATCGGCGTGTCCACCAACATGGAGGACCTGAGGAAGGCGGTCGACGCCTACCGGCAGGTCTTCGACGAGCGGCTGCAGAAGAAGTTCAACGCGAAGGTGATGACGCTGTGGCCGTTCGGCCCTCAGGTCTTCTACTGCAACAAGCCGATCAGGACCGTCGACGACCTGAAGGGCCTGAAGGTGCGCAGCTTCACGCCGTCGATGGCCGCGCTGATCCAGAGCTTCGGCGCGACGCCGGTGACGATGCAGTTCTCCGAGGTCTACCCGTCTCTGCAGCGCGGCGTGGCCGACTGCGGCGTCACCTCGCCCACCTCCGGCAATTCCGGCAAGTGGCCCGAGGTCACCACGCACTTCCTGCCGCTGTCCGTCTCGGGCTCGGTGCAGGGCCACTTCATGAACCTGGACTACTGGAACAAGTTCTCGCCCGAGGCGCAGAAGAGCCTGATGTCGCAGTTCAAGAAGATGGAGGACGAGATGTGGTCGCTGGCCCAGCGGGCCAACGGCGACGCGATGAACTGCAACGTCGGCAAGGAGCCGTGCAAGGAGGGCACGAAGTTCTCGATGACCCTGGTGCCGGTCACGCCCGCCGACGAGAAGAAGGTCAAGGACGCTGTGACCAAGGTGGTGCTGCCGATCTGGAAGACCTCGTGCAACAAGATCGATCCGAAGTGCACCGATGTCTGGAACGCGACGGTCGGCAAGGCCCGCGGCCTGAAGATCGAGTGAGCGGCGCGGGCATCGGCCGGCCGGGGAGGGCAGCGGTCCATGGATGACAATCGGGTCTGGCGCGGATTCTCCGCGCTCGTGCGCTTCTTCACGCTGGCCAGCGGCTGGTGGCTGATCGCGCTGTCGGTCGCCACCTGCGTGGATATGGTGGTGCGCAAGTTCTTCGGCTTCAGCCTGCAGGGCGTCGACGAGGTCGGCGCCTACACGCTGGCCGTGATCAGCGCGCTCGGCTTCTCGTACGCGCTGCTGATGCGCGGCCACACCCGCGTGGACTTCCTGCTGTCCCGGCTGCCCGTCTGGCTGCAGGCGGCGCTGAACACGCTGGCGATGGCGACGCTGGCCGCGGTCGCGGTCTTCGCCGCCTGGCGGGCCTGGGCCGTGCTGTCGGAGAGCATCGAGTTCGACAGCCATTCGACCTCGCCGCTGCAGATGCCGCTGTGGCTGCCGCAGTCGCTGTGGTTCACCGGCTACGTGCTCTTCGCGGTCGCGGCGGCCGCGATGGCGCTCCACGCCTGCTGGCTGCTGACCCGCGACCACGCGCGGCTGAACAAGGCGTACGGACCGCCGACGCTCGACGAGGAGATCGAGGCCGAGACGGGGGGCATCAAGCTCGGTGCCGATGCGGGCGCGGAGGGCACGCGATGATCGGGCCGCTCGAGATCGCGATCGGCTTCGGGCTGATGCTGGTGCTGATGTTCATGGGGCTGCACGTCGCGACGGTGATGGCCGGCGTCGCGATGATCGGCGCGGTGACCTACCTCGGCACGCCGGTGGTCTTCGCCTTCGGCACGCAACTGTGGGGCGCGACCGAGGACTACGTGCTGCTGTCGATCCCGCTCTACATCCTGCTGGGCGAGATCCTGGTGCGCGGCGGCGCGACCGACCGGATGTACGCGTCGCTCGCCGACTGGCTGAACCCGCTGCCGGGCGGGCTGCTGCACACCAACATCGGCTCGTCGGCGCTGTTCTCGGCGGTGTCCGGTTCGTCGGTCGCGACGGCGGCGACGATCTCGACGATCGCGCTGCCGGCGTTCCGTCACCGCGGCTACGACCAGCGGCTGGTGCTCGGCTCGATCGCGGCCGGCGCGAGCCTGGGCAACCTGATCCCGCCCGGCATCGCGTTCCTCGTCTACGGCGCGATGACCAACACCTCGGCCGGCCGGCTCTACGCGGCGGGCCTGCTGCCGGGGGCCATCATGACCGTGCTCTTCATGGCGACGATCGCGCTGATCGCGCTCGCTCGCCCGAAGCTGGCCGGCGTGAAGGAGCCCGATGCGCCGATGTCCGAGAAGCTCGAGCGTCTCGTCCATCTGCTGGCGCCGCTCTTCGTGTTCCTGGTGGTGATGGGCAGCATCTACACCGGGTGGGCGACGGTCTCCGAGAGCGCGGCGCTCGGCGTGGTGTGTTCGCTCGTGGTGGCCGCGGCCTACCGCAAGCTCACCGTGAAGATGCTCCACGAGAGCTTCCTCGCGACGGCGCGGCTGACGGCGATGAGCCTGCTGATCCTCGCGGCGGCGTTCTACCTGAACTTCGTGCTCGGCCTGCTCGGCGTCACGCAGTCGCTGTCCGAGGTCGTGAAGTCGATCCAGGCCTCGCCCGCGGTGCTGCTGTGGGCGCTGGCGCTCTTCTACCTGCTGCTCGGCATCTTCTTCGAGACGCTGCCGATGCTCGTCGGCACGGTGCCGATCGTGTTCCCGTTCGTGACGGCGGCCGGCATCGATCCGGTCCACTTCGGCGTCTTCATGGTGCTCATGTGCGAGATCTCGCTGCTGAGCCCGCCGGTGGGGATGACGCTCTACGTGATCCAGGGCGTGCGGCGCGAAGGCTCGATCGACGAGGTGTTCCAGGGGACCTGGCCGTTCCTGATCTCGATGGTGGCGATGACCGCGATCCTGATCCACGTGCCGCAGACGGCGCTGTGGCTGCCGAACCTGTTCTTCGGGAAGTGAGCGGAGGGCCGTGACCGGATGTTCGAGCTTCGAGATGCAGACGAAGGCGCGCGAGGCACCGACGTTTCGCCCGGCGTTCGACGGGTACGCGGGCGGATGCGTCAGAGTCCAGCCGGCGCATGCGCGAGGAAATGCGCCAGCGCCTCGATGTCCTGCGGGGAGAGCCCGGCGACCGCCTCCGACATCGCCGCCGTGTAGCCCACGCGCTGCCCGGTGCGGAACCCCGTCAGCGTGAGCTGCAGGTAGTCCTCGCGCTGGTGCGCGACGCGCGGCACCTGCCGCTGGCCCGCGAGGTCCCGGCCGTGGCAGCTCAGACAGTGCTTCGATTCCGCGAGCACACGACCGCGCTTCATCTTTTCGGCATCCGGTTCGCCCTCGGGCCGCTTCGGCGGCGGCAGCGTCGCGACGAAGTCGGACCAGCCGCGCAGCGCGGTGTTGTCCATCTCCTTCGCGACCGCGGTCATCGCCGCGGCCATCGGGTGGTCGTTGCGGCGGCCGTCGCGGAACAGGAACAGCTGCGTGGCGACGTAGAACGACGGCTGCCCGCCGATCGAGGGCACCAGCGGCAGCGCGCTCTGGCCCTGTTCGCCGTGGCAGGCCGCGCAGGTCGCCTGCCAGCGCTGCGCGTAGCCGGCGGCGCCCTGCGAAGGCGCCGCCGCCTGCGCGGCGGCCGGGGCGGGCCCCGCGGCCAGTCCCGACAGCGTGACGGCCGCCGGCCACCCGGCGAGGCCGGGCAGCGCGGCCAGCGCCGCGATCACGAGGCTGCGGCGCACCGGTCTCACTTGCCGGTGTAGGTGACGCGGTAGATCGCGCCGTTGTGGTCGTCGCTCACCAGCAGCGAGCCGTCCTTCATCACCATCACGTCGGCCGGGCGCCCGAGGTACTCGTTGTTCTCGACCACCCCGGTCAGGAACGGCTCGACCTTCGAGACGCCCCCCTTGCCGTCCGGGAAGGCGACGACCACGTCGGCCGCGTACTTCTTCGTGCGGTTCCACGGGCCGTGCCGCGCGATGAAGATCGCGCCCTGGTACTTCGCCGGGAACATCCTGCCGGTGTAGAACCGCATGCCGAGCGGCGCCGAGTGGGGCCCGAGCTTGGCGACCGGCTTCGTGTAGTCGGAGCAGTTCTTGCCCCAGCCGAGCTCGGGATCGGCGAAGTCGCCGGCGTGGCAGTACGGATAGCCGAAGTGCTGGCCGGCCTTGGTGACGTGGTTGAGCTCGTCCTCGGGCAGGTCCTCGCTCAGCCAGTCGCGCTGGTTGTCGGTGAACCAGAGGTTGCCGGTCTTCGGATGGAAGTCGAAGCCCACCGTGTTGCGCATGCCGTGCACGAAGGTCTCGACGTTCGAGCCGTCGAGGTTCATCCGGAAGATCTTCGTGAACCGGTCGTCGGGCTCGCAGATGTTGCACGGCGCGCCGACGGGGACGTAGAGCTTGTTGTCGGGCCCGATCTTGATGAACTTCCAGCCGTGCGGGATCTCGCCGGGCAGCTTGTCGTAGACCGTGACCGGCGCGGGCAGCTTGTCGAGGTTGGCCTCGATGTTGTCGTAGCGGACGATGTCCTTGGGCGTGGCGAGGTACAGGCTGCCCTTGTGGAACTCGATGCCGCTGGGCAGGAAGAGCTTCTCGGCCAGCGTCTTCACCTCGCGCTTGCCGCCGTTGTTCACCACCGCGTAGAGCTTGCCGGCGCCGAACAGCGAACTCACGAAGAGCGTGCCCTTGTCGCCCTCGCGCATGCTGCGCGCGTCGAAGATCTCGGCCACGTAGACCTCGACCTTGAAGCCGGGCGGAACCTTCATCTTCGCGATCGGCAGCTTGTCGGCCGGCGTCGGGATCGGGAAGGCCGGCACCGGCGCCATCTTGTCGGCGACCGGATTCTTCGGGCGGCCCTTGGCCCAGAACGGTTCCTCCTGCTGCTGCGCGTAGGCGACCGGCAGCAGCGCGGCGACGAGCGTCGCCAGCGCTATGCGCTTCATGTTCATCGTCTCTTCTCCCTGGCGGCCCGTGGCTTAGGATCGGGGGGTCGGTGGGCCGTGAGGCCAGTCTAGTCCCGTCCGGGAGGGGCTGTCACGCTCGGGCAGTGGATGCCCGAGCGCCGCGTCAGACGTAGGCCTTGTACTTCTCCAGATGCCGCACCGGCTTCGACAGCGCATCGCGTCGGAACGGATCGCCGAGCTCGGCCGTGACCATCATCTCGAGCACCGTGGTGCGGCCGTGCTGCTGCGCCTTCGCGGCCTCCGCCAGCGCGGGACCCACGTCGGACACCTTGTCGACGACGATGCCGTCCGCCCCCATGGACTTCGCCACCGCCGCCCAGCTCGGCTGCTTGTCGAGGTTCACGCCGAGGAAGCGGTTGTTGTAGAAGTCCACGTGGTTCTTCTTCTCCGCGCCCCACTGGCCGTTGTTGAACACCACCGCGGTGACCGGGATGTTCTCGCGCACGCAGGTCTGCAGCTCGCCGAAGCTCATGCCCCAGGCGCCGTCGCCGACGTAGGCGATCGCCGGCCTGTCGGGCGCGGCGAGCTTCGCGCCGATGATCGTCGGGAACGCGTAGCCGCAGTTGCCGAAGGCCATCGCGGCGAACATCGAGCGCGGGCGGTCGAAGCGCAGGTAGCTGTTCGAGACCGAGCAGATGTTGCCGATGTCGGTCGACACCATCGCGCCGGCCGGCATCGCGCGCTCGAGCTCGCGCAGCATCTGCCGCGGGTGCATGTACGACGACGAGGCCGCGGTCTCGATCGACCAGGCGTCGCGCTCGTGTGTCCAGTTCTCCAGCTCCGTCGCCCACGCATCCTGCTCGGCGCGGATCGTCGCCAGCCGCGCGTCGCGGTTCTGCAGGCACGCGAGCGCTCGGCCCTTGAGCCGCTCGACCAGCGCCGCGGCCGCGGCCTTCGCGTCGCCGCACAGGCCCACCGAGATCGGCTTCACCAGGCCCAGCATCTTCGCGTCCGCGTCGACCTGGATGATCTTCGCGTTCTTCGGCCAGTAGTCGAGGCCGTACTGGGGCAGGGTGCCGAAGGGCCCGAGCCGCGAGCCCAATGCGAGCACCACGTCGGCCTTCGCGATCAGCTTCATCGCGGCCTGGCTGCCCTGGTAGCCGAGCGGGCCGACCGCCAGCGGATGGCTCGCCGGGAACGAGTCGTTGTGCAGGTAGCTGCTCGCCACCGGCGCCTGCAGCAGCTCGGCGAGCGCGATCGCCTCGCGCCAGCCCTCGGCGTTGATCACGCCGCCGCCCGACAGGATCACCGGGAACTGCGCGGAGGCGAGCAGCTCCGCCGCCTCGGCCAGCGCCTGCTCGCCGCCCGCGCCGCGCTCGATGCGGATCGGCCGCGGAATCTCGGCCTCGATGTCGCCGTAGAAGTAGTCGCGCGGGATGTTGAGCTGCGTGGGCCCGAGCTCGAGCAGCGCGCGGTCGAACGCGCGGCCGGTCAGCTCGGCCATCCGCGCCTTGTTGTTCACGTGCGCCTGGTACTTGGTGATCTTCGAGAAGATCGGCAGCTGCTCGGTCTCCTGGAAGCCGCCCAGGCCCAGCGTCATGCTGCCGGTCTCGGGCGTCACCACCACCACCGGCGAATGCGCCCAGTAGGCGGCCGCGACCGCCGTCACGAAGTTGGTGATGCCGGGACCGTTCTGCGCGATGCACACGCCGTGCCTGCCCGACACGCGCGCGTAGCCGTCGGCCATGTGCGCCGCGCCCTGCTCGTGCGCGACCATCACGAAGCGGATGCCGGCAGCCGGAAAGAGGTCCAGCGCATCCATGTACGCCGAGCCCACGATGCCGAACACGTCGGTCACGCCCTGTGCGACCAGCGTCTCCACGAAGGCCTCCGACGGGGTCATCTTCTGCCGTCCGGCGACGACCTGACGATGGAACGGAATCGGCTGGTTCATTTCTTCTGCGCCCGGGTTGTGAACGGCGGGACTGTGTCACGCAGGTTTTGCCGCAAAACCCAAGGATTCCGTTTTCTACTGCGCGGTCGTTCCGTTTTCTCCATAATCAAGGTCAGCCATCCTCGACGATGGCAGGCACCCCAACGACATTGAGGAGACAGGGGAACCATGAACACAGAAGCAGCGGCAGCGACCGCATCCGCGCACGCGGACGTCCCGGCCGGTTCGGCCATCCTGCGGGCGATCCGGATCCTCGAGGCACTGGCCGACCACGAGCGGCCGCCGCAACTGGCCGAGATCGCACAGGCCGTCGCGCTGCCGAAGCCCACCGTGCTGCGGATCCTCGGCACCCTGGAGCACGCCGGCGTCGTCGCCCGCGAGCCGGACACCAAGCGCTACGGCTTCGCCGAGCGTCTCAACAAGTTCGCCGGGCAGGTGCTGCTCGGCTCGCCGCACCGCGCCGCGCGCCACGCGATCCTCGAGGAACTCGTCGAGCAGGTCGGCGAGACCTGCAACCTGACGATCCCCAACGGCAACACGGTGCTGTACCTGGACCGCGTCGAGGCCGGCTGGCCGCTGCGCGTGCACTTCGGCTCGGGCTCGCGCGTGCCGCTCTACGCGTCGGCCTCGGGCAAGCTCTTCCTCGCCGCGATGCCCAAGCGCAGCCGCGACCGCTTCCTGCAGCAGACGCCGCTGATCAAGCACACGCCGCAGACGCTGGTCGACGGCAAGCGCCTCACGAACGAGTTCAACGCGATCCGCGAGCGCGGCTACTCGATCGACAACGAGGAATACCTGCCGGGCATCTGCTGCATCGCCGTTCCGGTGCGCAACAGCGAGGGCAAGGTGGTGGCCGGCGTCGCCGTCCAGGCGCCCACCAGCCGCATGCGGATCGAGCAGGGGCTGGAGTTCCTGCCGATGCTGCGCAACGCCGCCGAGGCGATGACCGCCACGATCGACTGGTAAGCCCGACGCCCGACACATCCGCCGGGCCGCGTGGCCCGGTGCCACCGACCCGAGGAGCCCGGATGGGACACGCCGACCCGCTGATCGAGATCGACGCACGCCAGAACTACTGGATGCCGTTCTCGCCGAACAAGGAGTTCAAGCAGGAGCCGCGGATGTTCGTCCGCGGCGAGGGCGTGTGGCTCTACAAGCCCGACGGCACGCAGGTGCTGGACGCGTCCTCGGGCCTGTTCTGCGTCGCCGCCGGGCACTGCCGCCCCGAGATCGCGCAGGCCGTGTACGAGCAGCTCAGCACGCTCGACTACACGATGCCGTTCACCCGCGCGCATCCGAAGGCCTTCGAGCTCGCGCAGCGCGTCGCGCAGTACACGCCCGAGGGGCTGAACCGCGTGTTCTTCACCTGCTCGGGCTCCGAGGCGGTGGACTCGGCGATGAAGATGGCGCTGGCCTACCACCGCATCCGCGGCGAGGGCCACCGGCAGCTGTTCGTCTCGCGCGAGCGGGCCTACCACGGCGTG
>JBAXJZ010000161.1:0-8390 GCA_037137595.1 Burkholderiales bacterium
GCAGCGGACTTTTAATCCGTTGGTCGCAGGTTCGAATCCCGCACGGCCTACCAATCTCGAACGGGTCAGTGGTCTTCCACTGACCCGTTTTCATGTGCGGCGCCCGTCAGGCGTCGTCCGAGCCCGGCGCGCGCAGGTGGAACGCGCAGCCCCGCCCCGGCTGGGCCTGCACCAGCGGCCGCGCCCCCATCCGGCAGACCGCGTGCGCGCCGCGCGCGAGCCACTCGCCGTGGAAGTGCTCGCAGCTGCGGCAGCCCGCGCGCGCGCCGGCGGGCGGCGCGGGCGCGTAGATCATCGCGGGCAAGGCGGCGGGCCACATCACCGCAGCCTCGCGCGTCGCGGGCTCGCCCGGTGACCCTGCGCGCGTCGGCGCGCGACGCGCCGCCCTGCCGGCGCCGGTTCAGGCGCTCAGCGATCGACCCCTCGCCGGGTCACCTCGGCGCGCAGCGCGCGCAGCTTCGCCCTCACGTGTGCGCCGTTCTCGCGCCCGAGCCGGTAGAGCGCCTTCTGCGCGGCCGACAGGCGCTCGATCGACGGATCGGCGTAGCGGTACAGCACCTTCGGCTGGACCAGCGCCACCTGCGCGCCCGGCTGCGGCGTCGCGAGCAGGTGATCGATCGCGGCGACGAGGCGGTCGTTGAAGTAGCGCCCCGCCCCGCCCTGCGCCCGGTACTCGCCCTGGAACAGCGCGTAGTGCTTCACGTAGAGCTCGGCCGCGCGGCGCGCGTCGATCGAATCGATCCATGCGATCAGCGGCGCGTAGCGCCCCGCGTTCGCCGGGTCCACGGCCAGCGCATCGCCCTCGCGCACGACCGCGAAGCGGCCGGGCACGGGCGCGATCGCCCGCGCGCGCAGCGGGAGTTCGTCGGCGTCGATGTTGTCCACGGTCGAGACGACTCGGCGCACCAGCGACTCCGGGTCGACGAACCGAACCAGCACGCCGACGTCGCCGAGCTGGCGCAGGTCCATCCTGAACGCGTCGAGGTCCTGCGGCGACGCCTGCGCGGGCGCCTGCATCGCGACCTCCGGGGGCGGGCCCGGCAGCGGATGCGTGACCGAGGAGTCGCTGGCGGGCGGCGCCGTCGCCGCGGGCGCCTCGACCCGGGGCGGCGGCGACCGCTGCGCGTCGAGGTGGAACATCGCCCAGAGCCCCGCGCCGACCGCGACCGCCATCAGCGCCACCAGCCCCCAGACGATCCGGGACCCGCGTTGTTCCATCATGTGCTCCGCCACGGCGATGTCCGAGCCTAGCACCGTCGCCACCCCATCCGCCCGCGGTCTCGCCGCCCATCACCCGGAGCACCGTCCCGGTGACGCACGACGCGTCGGCCTCCGACGCGTCCAACACGTCGCCCCGCTCCGCGCGACACTCGGCGCGACCCGGCCGCCCGGCGCTGCTACGATCGCCACCGGCGCGGCGGATCGATCGCGCCCGAGACGACGGGGAGGAGACAGCGTGGCGGGCACACCGTACGAGGGTTGCACCTGCGGCGAGCTGGTCGTGCGCGCGATCCAGCGCGGCGGCGACCGTCCGGCGTTCGTGCTGGGCGAGACGACGATCACCTACCGGCGCCTGGGCGCGCGGCTCAGCGGCCTCGTGCAGGCGCTCGAGGCGCGCGGCCTGCGGCGCGGCGACGCGATCGCCACGCTGTCGGGCAACCGGCCCGAGGCCTTCCTCGTCACCGCGGCCGCCTACCTGATGGGCCTGCGCGTGACCTGGATGCATCCGCTCGCCTCCGAGGAGGACCACGCCTACATCCTCGAGGACTCGGGCGTCGAGACGCTGTTCGTCGACCCCGATCCCTTCTCGGCGCGCGCCGCGGCGCTGAAGGCCCGCCTTCCCGGCCTGCGGCGGCTGTTCGGCCTGGGCCCGGGCGTCGACGGCGAGGACATCCTGGCCGCGGCCGACGGCTTCGCCCCCGCGCCGCTGGTGCCGCGCGCACACGTCGACGACGTCTGCACGCTGATCTACACCGGGGGCACCACCGGCCGGCCCAAGGGCGTGATCCACACGCACCGCGTGCACGTCGCGATGGCGATGACCGAGCTCGTCGAATGGGACTGGCCCGAGGAGGTGCGCTTCCTCGCGACCACGCCGATCTCGCACGCCACCGGCGCGATGATCCTCGCGGTCCTGCTGCGCTCGGGCACCTTCGTGCTCGACCGCGGCTTCGAGCCGCAGCGCTTCCTCGACCTCGTCGAGCGCCACCGCATCACCTGCACCTTCCTCGTGCCGACGATGGTCTACGTGCTGCTCGACCATCCGGCCCTCGCCACCGCGGACGTCTCGAGCCTGAGGACCGTGATCTACGGCGCCTCGCCGATGTCGCCGGCGCGGCTCGTCGAGGCGATCCGCCGCTTCGGGCCGGTGTTCATGCAGCTCTACGGCCAGTCCGAGGTGCCGAACTGCATCACCGTGCTGCGGCGCGCGGACCACGACCCCGAGCGCCACCCCGAGCGGCTCGCGTCCTGCGGCACGCCGGTGGCCGGCCTGCAGGTGCGGCTGCTCGACGACGACGGGCACGAGGTGCCCGAGGGCGAGGTCGGCGAGATCTGCTGCCGCGGCGCGCTGGTGATGGCGGGCTACTGGAACAAGCCCGAGGAGACCGCGCGCGCGTTCCGCCACGGCTGGCTCTACACCGGCGACCTCGCGCGGCGCGACGCCGACGGGTTCCTCTACATCGTCGACCGCAGCAAGGACCTGATCATCACCGGCGGCTTCAACGTCTATCCGCGCGAGGTCGAGGACGTGCTGACCCGCCATCCGGCGGTGGCCGCCGCGGCGGTCATCGGCGTGCCCGATCCCAAGTGGGGCGAGGCGGTGAAGGCGGTGGTGGTGCCGCGGCCGGGCGCGCGGATCGAACCCGAGGCGCTGATCGCCGCGGTCCGCGAGGCCAAGGGCGCGGTGCACGCGCCCAAGACCGTGGACCTGGTCGACGCGCTGCCCGTCACGGGGCTCGGCAAACCGGACAAGAAGGCGCTGCGGGCGCGCTACTGGGGCGGGACGGCGCGCGCGGTGAACTGAACCGGGGCGCCGCCGGTACCGCGTGGCGATACGCGCCGGCCTCGCTCGCGGTGCGTCGCCGGGTCGGCTGGCGGCGTCGACCTGCGGCGCGTCGGCTTCGGCTATCTTCGGTGCGACGCCCCATCGAGACGCCCGTACCGAGTCCCGTGCCGGATCGCCCGCCCTCCGCCCCCGACGACCGCCCGGGTCCGCGCGCCCCGGCCCGCGGCGCCGCGTGGCGTCGGTCCGCGGCGATCGCCGGCCTGCTCGCGATCGTGGGCGGCGCGGCCGCGGCGCAACCGTCCCCGACACCCGAGGCGCCCCGCGAACCCAGGACCTGCGTCGTGCTGTCGGGCGGCGGCGCGCGCGGCTTCGCGCACATCGGCGTGCTGAGGTGGCTCGAGGCGAACCGGGTGCCGATCGACTGCGTCGTCGGGACCAGCATGGGCGCCGTGATCGGCGGGCTGTACGCGAGCGGCCTGTCGATCGACCGCATCGAGGCCGCGATGCGGGCGACCGACTGGAGCGAGCTGCGCGGCCCCGACGCGCCGCGGCCGAACCGCCCCCCGCGCCGCCAGGAGGAGGACTACGAGTACACGCTGCCGCTCGAGCTGCGGGTCCAGGGCGGACGCGCCGTGCTGCCGAGCAGCGTGTTCGGCGGCGCGCGGTTCGAGCAGCGCCTGCGCGAGTGGATCGGCCCGCGGCCCAGGGACGAGGCGTTCGACGCGCTGCCGATCCCGTTCCGGGCGGTCGCGACGCGGCTCGGCACCGGCGAGGCGCGGGTGCTCGACCGCGGCGACCTCGCGCTCGCGATCCGCGCGAGCATGAGCGTGCCGGGCCTGTTCGAGCCGACCCGGATCGACGGCGGCCTGTACGTCGACGGCGGCCTGGTGTCGAACCTGCCGGTCGACGCCGCGTACGCGCTGGGCGCCGAACGCGTGATCGCGGTCAACGTCGGCACAGGGCTCGCCGACGAGTCGACGCTCGGCAGCTTCGTCGACGTCTCGGTGCAGACGCTCGCGATCCTGACCGAGCAGAACGTGCGCACGCAGCTGACGCGGATGCGGCCCGGCGACGTGCTGATCACGCCGCCGCTGGACGACCTGACCTTCCTCGACTTCCCGCGCGTCGGCGACGGCATGGCGGCGGGCACGCGCGGCGCGGAGGCGCAGCGCGGACGCCTGCTCGCGATGGCGGTGCCGGAGCCGCGCTGGGAGGCGCGCCGGGCGGCACGGGCGGCTCCCGTGCCCGAGATCGAGGCCGTCGGACCGAACGAGCGCGCGGCCGCGGCGACCACCGCCGCCGCCACCGCGGCGGCGGCGTCCTCGTCGCCCGACACCGTCCGGTTCGGGCTGTCGCTCGGCACCGACTTCACCACCGGCACCTACCGGCTGAACGTCGGTCACCGGCGCCTCACGCCGGACGGCATCGAGTGGCGCAACGGCCTCGAGATCGGCCGGATCCACCGGATCGGCTCCGACCTGTTCGTGCCGATCGACCGGACGGGCCTGGTCGCGGTCGTGCCGTATGCCGAGGCGTCTCGGCAGAGCATTCCGATCTACGTCGGCGAACGGCGGATCACCTCGTACCTCGTCCAGCGCGCCGGCATCGGCCTGGACGCGGCGACCCAGTCCGTCGGCGTCGGGGAGCTCCGGCTCGGCCCGATGATCGAGCGGGTCCGGCTCTCGTTCGGCGAGCGGACGCTGTTCGACTTCGGGGGCCGCGACATCGGCGACCTGCCGTCCGACCAGCTGGGCACGTTCGGGACGCTGCGGCTGCGCTACCGGCGCGACACGCTCGACGCGCCGTTCCTGCCGCGCACGGGCAGCCGCGTGTCGCTGGACTGGGCCTACGGGGCGAACCTGGGCCCCGACGGCGGCCGGTTCCAGTACGGAGCGGTCGAGGGCCAGTGGTTCGGCAGCGTCGGACGGAACACCTTCGAGGTCTACGGCCAGTTCGGCGGGCCCGTGTTCTCCGACGGCCTCTACCCGCAGTGGTTCACGCTGGGCGGCTTCCAGCGCCTGTCCGGCTATTCGCTCGACCAGTTCTCCGGGCAGGCCATCGCGTTCGGCCGGCTGCAGTGGCGCCGATCGCTCGGCGAGGGGGGCGCGCTCGGCGACCGGACGTGGGTCGGCGGCACGCTGGAGGTGGGGCGCATCGGTCGCCCGCTGGACGACGCCCCCACCGTGTCCTTGTCGTCCTCGGTCAGCGGGTTCGTCGCGACCGAGACACCGCTCGGGCCGCTGCACTTCGCGGTCGGCGTGCCCCGGAACGGCGTCCCGCGGTTCTACCTGTTCCTCGGCCGGCCCTGATCCGGACCGGGGCCGGGCGGTGCGGCCTCGGGCCGTCGCAGCGCGGTGAACGCGCCGAGCTCCCACGAGCGCAGCGCGACGACCATCGTGTAGCCGTCGCGCTCGTCGACCCGGTTCCGGTGCTCGTCGCGGTGCAGCCGCGCGAGTTCGGCGGCGAGCCGTTCGATCTGCTGTGCCAGTTCGCGCGCGGCCGACGGCGAGAGCCGGCCGTGGACCGCGAGCAGCGTCTCGCCGGGCCCGTCGAAGCGGCCGTCGAAGTAGTCGTGGACCACGTGGTCGCGGAAGAACTGCTGGACCGGCCCGTCGGGGCGCCAGCGGAACGCGGGCGAGACGCGCAGCCGGTAGCGGTTCAGCGGCTTGAGCTCGATCAGCCCGAGCCGGTCGAGCTCGACCAGCCGCCGGATGCATTCGGGCGGCTCGAGCCGGTAGGTGGCGACCATCTGCTCGAAGCTCCACTGCCCGAGGCAGCAGACCGCCACCAGCAGCGTCTTCGGATCGGCGACCAGCGAGCGCTCCTGCGCGTCGGTCAGCCGCTCGACCACGTCGGCCGGTTCGAGCGCCTGGTGGAGCACGTCCTCCAGCGTCGTGCCCACCGCGGCGCAGAACGCGGCGAGGCGCGGCAGCGTCAGCTCGCCGCCGGACATCAGGCGCTTGATGCTCGACTCGCTCATCTCGACCCGCGCGGCGAGTTCCGCGTAGGTCACGCCGAAACGGCGCATCTCGGCGCGAAGCGCCTTCAGGATCTGGTCGGGGGTGCTCATCGGCACGGTGCGGGCCGGGCGGAACGGCGCGTCGGTCGGTCGGGACGCGACGGATCTTCGGTCCCGCGGGCCGGCCGAGGCCGCGATGACCCAGTGCCGCGCCCGGGATCGGCGGCGACGTACCGGCGGACGATCCGCCGCCGGTCGCCCCACGGTACCCGCCCGCGCCGCGCGGGTTCGACGGCCCGCGGCGGGCGGGCAACGGTCGGATGCGTTCGTCGGAACTGCGCCGCCGTGCCCCCCTTCATCGGCGGACCGGGCCTCCACCCGCGGCGTAGCGTCGCGTGAACGCGCGCGGCGGGGCGTCCCCGCACGTGTCCGTTCCGGAACTCCCATGGCCCGCTGCCTCGTCCTCGCCCATCCCCAGCCGCGCGACACCGGCGACTACCGCCACCGGATCACGCTGCCCTTCGCCGCCCTCGCCGAGCGGCTCGAGGTGGCCGAGCTGCAGACGACCCACCCCGACTGGGTCGCGCACGCGGTGAGCGCCGACCTGCTGATGGTGGCGATGGTGGCCGATCCGGTGCTCGACGCGGTCTTCGCCGAACGCCGGCGCCGCGGCCGGCCGACGGTCTACGAGCTGTCCGACGACTTCGCCGACTTCCCGCCGAGCCTGCCGGGCCACGCGTTCCACTCGAACCCCGAGACCCAGGCGACGATCCAGCGGCTGGCCCGCGCGGCCGACCTGCTGCAGTGCTCGAGCCACGGCCTGCTCGAGCGCTACGGCCTGCTGAACCCGAACTGCGCGGTGGTGCCCAACCAGCTCGCCGACGTGCCGCCGCTGCAGCCGCTGCCGCCGGCGCGGATGCGCGTGCCGGTGCTCGGCTGGACCGCCTCGCTCGGCCACGCCGACGACGCCCGCGAGCTCGCGCGGCTGCTTCACGGCTGGCATGTGTCGCGCGGCTGGACGAGTTCGACCGCGCCGCCGCTGCGCCTGATGGCACCCGCCGGGCTGCGCACGATCCTCGAGCAGGGCGGCGTGCGCGTCGACCCGGTCGAGCCGGGCGGCTTCGACGCCTACCTCGCGTTCCTGGGCTCGATCGACATCGGCTTCGCGGTGATCGGCGAGACCTCGTTCGCGCGCTGCCGCTCCGACGGCAAGTTCCTCGAGTACGCGTCGCGCGGCGTGGCCTGCGTGGCCAGCGCGCGCGGCGAATACCTGCACGGCATCGGCGAGGGCTGGACCGGCCGGCTGTTCGAGGACGACGCGGGATTCCGCGCCGCGCTCGATGCGCTGTGGGACCGTCCGGCCGAGCGGCTGCGGCTGCGCGGCGCCGCGCACGCGCACGTCGCCCGCGAACGCACGCACGACGCCGGCTCGATCCGCCGCTTCAGCCTCTACGCCGGCCTGCTGCGCGACGCCGGCATCGCGCCCCACGCCGGCGACGGGCGCCTGCACGAGCTGGTCGACGCGACCGAGCCGGTGCTCGCGCAGGCCACGATCGACCACGCGCGCGGCCGGCTCTCCGAGGCGCTGCGCGGCTACCTGACCGTGCTCCACCGTCGGCCGGGCTTCCACCTGCCCTGGGCCCGCGCCGCGATGGTGGCGCGCGCGATGGGCGCGGCGGGCGATGCCGCGCGCTTCGACGCGCAGGCCGGCGAGACGCTCGCCGCCTCGCTCACGGCGACCCGCGGCGACCCGCTGCCGGCCTGAGGGGCCGACGGGGCGCCGGGGCGCCCCGCTACCAGGCCGACTCGAGCAGCCCGATCACGTCGTCGACCGAGCCCACCGGTCGCGGATTCGTCTTCACCCACAGGTTGCCGATCGCGCCGGCCGCGATCTGCGGGAAGGCCGCGCGGTCGACGCCCAGGTCGCGCAGCCGCGTCGGCATGCCGAGCGAGGCGATCAGCCGCGCCACCGCGCCGGCCGCGTCACCGTCGCCCGCGCCGAGCGCCTGCGCGATCCGCGCCTGCCGGTCGCCGGTCACCGGGAGGTTCCAGCGCATCACGTGCGGCAGCATGATGCAGGAGGTGTAGCCGTGGCTGATGCCGGTCACCGCGCCCAGCGAATGGCCGATGCCGTGGCTCGCGCCGTAGGGCACGCGCAGGATCCCGAAGCCCGCGAGCCACGCGGCCTGCAGGCAGCGCAGCCGCGCCTCGAGGTCGGCCGGGTCGGCGTGGGTGGCGGGCAAGGCGCCGGCGAACAGGTGCAGCGCCTGCAGCGAGGTCGCGTCGACCAGCGGCGAGGGCGCGACCGAGCACAGGCCCTCGACCGCATGGTCGATGCCGCGCACCGCGGTGGACAGCCACAGCCACGACGGCGTGTGCACCGTGATCGCCGGATCGAGGATCACCGCGGCGGCGCCGACGTAC
>JBAXJZ010000162.1:0-8375 GCA_037137595.1 Burkholderiales bacterium
CGCGTGCCGTGCGCACGCGCGTCGAGGCCGGCTGTGCGCGCAGCACGAGCGCCGGGGCGGCGAGGCCGAGCGCCAGCGCCGCGCCGGCACGGCGGCGCCCGGCGCGGGGTGTCACCGCCGACGGCGGGTGGGGGCTATCGGGGCGGGCGGACTTCACGCGGCGGCTCCTGCGGTCGTGCCGCGGTCGCAGGCAGGCGGGGTGCCCGACCGGGGCGGACCGCGGCGCGACCGCCGACGGATCGTGCCACGGCGGCGGGCCGCGGCGTCGAACGACCCGACGCGCCGCGCCGCCGGGACCGGCACGACACGTTGACCCGCGCCGCGGCCCGCGGCTATCGTCCGGCCTCCCGCGCGGCGTCCGCCCCGCGATCGAACCGAGACGAGGAGACGCGAGCGATGAGCGAGACCACGCTGTTCCGCGGCGCGACGCTGTACGACGGCACCGGCGCGGACCCGGTGCGTGCCGACCTGCTGGCCAAGGACGGCCGCGTGGCCGCGATCGGTACGGTGGGCGCGACCGAGGCCGCGGGCGCGACCGTGGTCGACGCGGGCGGCCTCGCGCTGATGCCCGGCATCGTCGACCTGCACACCCACTACGACGCGCAGCTGACCTGGGACCCCGGCTGCTCGCCGTCGCCGGCGCTGGGCGTGACCACCGCGGTGATCGGCAACTGCGGCTTCGGCATCGCGCCGTGCCCGCCCGCGCTGCGCGACACCATGCTGCGCAACCTGTCGGTGGTGGAGGGCATGGACCTCGAGGCGCTGCGGGCCGGCACCCGCTGGGAGTTCGAGTCCTTCGCCGACTACCTCGGGCTGCTGAGGCGGCTGAAGCCCTCGCTCAACGTCGCGGTCTTCGCGCAGCACTCGACGATCCGCACCGCGGTGATGGGCGCCGACGCGTCGACGCGCGTCGAGCCCACCGAGGCCGAGCTCGACGCGATGCGCGCGCAGGTCCGCGACGCGCTTGCCGCCGGCGCGATCGGCTTCGCCTCGTCGTTCTCGCCGAACCACAGCGGCTGGGGCGGCGCGCCGATGCCGTCCACCATCGCGCCCGACCGCGAGCTGCATGCGCTGCTCGAGCCGCTGCGCGACGCGGATCGCGGCGTCTTCATGAGCGCCACCGGCCCGCGCGCCACGCCCGAGTACATGGAGGACGTGGCCGCGCGCACCGGCCGCCCGGCGTTCATCTCGACGGTGCTGGCGATGTACAGCGACGCCGCGCCCACGCGCGGTCTCGCGATGTACGACCGCTGCGCCGAGGCGATCGACCGCGGCCGCGAGGTGCGGATGCTGACCAGCTGCCAGCCGCTCACCTTCGACTTCGACCTGCTGTCGCCCTACGTCTGGTTCCCGCTGCCCTCGTTCGAGCCGGTGAAGGCGGCGGCCGCCGCCGGCGACGCCGACGCGCTCGCGCGGCTCTACGCGGACCCGGCGTTCCGCGAACGCTTCCGCGCCGACCTGCGCTCGCCGCCGTCGGGCGTGATCTTCACCGGCGACTGGTCGCAGGTGACCGTGGGCCTGGTCGCGGACGACGCGAACCGCGCGCTGCAGGACCGTCCGGTCGCCGCGCTCGCCGCCGAGGCCGGCCGCGACCCGATCGACTGGCTGTTCGACTTCGCGCTGTCCGAGAAGCTCGCCACGCGCTTCGGCGGCCGGTTCTTCAACAACCGCGACGAGGGCGTCGCGCCGCTGCTGAAGCACCGCGCCGGCGTGGTCACGCTGTCGGACGCCGGTGCCCACCTGAGCTATCTGTGCGACGCGGGCTTCGGCCTGCACCTGCTCGGCCACTGGGCGCGCGACACCGGCACCTTCACGCTGCAGGAGGCGGTGCGCCGGCTGACCTCGCACACCGCCGACGCGTTCCGCATCGCCGGCCGCGGCCGGATCGCCGTCGGCGCCCCGGCCGACCTGCTGCTCTTCGACCCGGCCAGCGTCGGCATCTCGACGCTGCGCGCGGCGAACGACCTGCCCGGCGGCGGCCGCCGGCTGGTCCGCGACCCGAAGGGCGTGCACGGCACCTGGGTCAACGGCACGCGGACCTTCGACGGGCGCGGGATCGTCGCGCACGGTGCCGGGTACGGACCCGGGACGGTGATCGACCGGTTCGCGGCATGACGGCGCGACGCACGACCCTTCGACTCCACCACGAGGCAACACGACGATGACGACGACGAACCCCTTCCGCCGCCGCCTGCTGCGCGCCGGCCTCGCGACCGCGGCGCTGCCCGCGCCCCTCGCCGCGTTCGCGCAGCAGCCCGCGTGGCCCGCGCGCCCGCTGCGGATGATCATCGGCTTCGCGCCCGGCGGCCCCACCGACATCGTGGCGCGCGTGGTCGCACAGCGGCTGTCCGAGCAGATCGGCCAGTCGGTGGTGGTCGACAACAAGCCGGGCGCCGGCGGCAACCTCGCCGCGGACCTCGCGGCCAAGGCCGCGCCCGACGGCCACACGCTCTTCTACAACACCTCGGCGGTCACCATCGCGCCCGCGCTCTACGGCAAGGTGCCGTACGACACGCTGAAGGACTTCGCGCCGGTCAGCACCACGGCCACCAACGCGATGATCGTGATGGTCCATCCGTCGATCCCGGCGAAGACCATCCAGGAGTTCGTCGCCTACGCGAAGGCGAACTCGGGCAAGCTCAACTACGGCTCGTCGGGCACCGGCACGATCACCCACCTCGCCACGGCCGCGCTGGCGTCGGCGCTGGGCCTGCAGATGACGCACGTCCCGTACAAGGGCAGCGCGCCGTCGCTGGTCGATACCGCGGCCGGCGTCGTGCAGATGATGACCGACACGGTCAACAGCGCGCTGCCCTACGTGAAGGACGGCCGGCTGCGCGCGCTCGCGGTCACGATGCCGAAGCGCCTCGCGCTGCTGCCCGACGTGCCCACGCTCGCCGAGACCGTGCTGCCCGGCATGGAGATGAGCGCCTGGCAGGGCGTGATGCTGCCCGCCGGCACGCCGCAGCCGATCGTGCAGCGGCTGAACGCGGAGATCCGCAAGGTGCTCGCGCACGAGGAGACCCGCCAGAAGCTGATCGCGCAGGGCACCGAGATCCTCGGCAGCACGCCGGAGGAGTACGCGGCCTACCTCCGCAGCGAGCTCGGGCGCTGGTCGAAGGTGGTGGCGGAGACCGGCGCGAAGGCGGAGTAGTCAGCCGCCGCCGCGCCGCGCGAACGCGTCGGCGATGAAGTCGACGAAGGCCCGAACCCTCAGCGAGCCGCGGTGCCGCTGCGGCCAGACCGCGTGGATGTCGGCCGCGGGCGTGCGCCACTGGGGCAGCACCTCCACCAGCCGGCCCGCCTTCAGGTGGCGGGCCACGTCCCATTCGGCGCGCATCAGGATGCCGTGGCCCTCCAGCGCCCAGGCCACCGCGATCTCGCCGTCGTTCGTGGTCAGCGAACCGCGGACCTTCACGATCTCGGTGGTGTCCGCGCGCCCGCGCCCGGTCGCGAGCCGCCAGGTGCCGTAGGCGTCCTCGCCCTGGCGGATCGTCAGGCAGTTGTGCCGCGCGAGCTCGCGCGGCGTGCGCGGCGTGCCGCGCGCGGCGAGGTAGGCGGGCGACGCGCAGAGCAGCCGCCGGTTGGCCGCGAGCCGTCGCGCCAGCACCCGCGCGTCCGGCGGCTCGCCGAAGCGGATGCAGACGTCGAAGGCGTCGTCGCCGAGCGGCGGCGGGTCCACCGACAGCTGCAGCTGCACGTCGACCTCCGGATGCGCGGTGACGAAGCGCGCGATCAGCGGCGCCACGTGCCGGCGGCCGAAGCCGAGCGTGGCGTTGACCCGCAGCGTGCCGCGCGGCGACACCCGCGCCGCGCCGAGCTGGTGCTCCAGGTCGTCGATGTCGCCGAGGATGCGGCGCGCCTGCGCGAGGTAGAGCTCGCCTTCGGGCGTGAGCGACATCCGCCGCGTGGTGCGCGTCACCAGCGACACGCCGAGCCGCCGCTCCATCGACGCGAGGTGGCGGCTGACCGCCGAAGGCGTCACGCCGAGCTCGCGCGCGGCCGCGCCGAGGCTGCCGGCGGCGGCGAGCGTGGAGAAGAAGCCGAGGTCGGCGGGCTGGACGGCGCTGCTCACGATCGGGCTCCGGCGGGGCGATTGTTGCGCTGAAGTCAACGATGGCTTGAATCTACGGACGCGCGGTCCCCGCGTCCAGCGGGCAGCATCGCGGCATGCACGAGACGACGGCGAGGAGGCCCTCCGTGAAGACCCATTCGATCGCGCTGATCCCCGGGGACGGCATCGGCAAGGAAGTGATCCCGGCGGGTGCCGAGGTGCTGCAGGCGCTGGCCGCGGCCGACGGCGGCCCGCGCTTCGAGTTCGAGACCTTCGGCTGGGGCGGCGACTGGTACCGCGCGCACGGCGAGATGATGCCGGCCGACGGGCTCGATGCGCTGCGGGGCAAGGACGCGATCCTGTTCGGCTCGGCGGGCGACCCGCACATCCCGGATCACGTGACGCTCTGGGGCCTGCGGCTGAAGATCTGCCAGGGCTTCGACCAGTACGCGAACGTGCGGCCCACGCGGCTCCTGCCCGGCATCGACGGACCGCTGAAGCGCTGCGCCCGCGAGGACCTGGACTGGGTGATCGTCCGCGAGAACTCGGAGGGCGAGTACGCCGGGGTCGGCGGCCGCGTCCACCAGGGCCACCCGATCGAGGCCGCGACCGACGTGTCGATGATGACCCGCGCCGGCGTCGAGCGGATCATGCGCTTCGCGTTCCGGCTCGCGCAGTCGCGGCCGAGGAAGCTGCTGACGGTCGTCACCAAGAGCAACGCGCAGCGCCACGCGATGGTGATGTGGGACCAGATCGCGACCGAGGTCGCGCGCGAGTTCCCCGACGTGCGCTGGGACAAGGAGCTGGTCGACGCGATGACCGCGCGGATGGTGAACCGGCCGAAGTCGATCGACACCGTCGTCGCCACCAACCTGCACGCCGACATCCTCAGCGACCTCGCCGCCGCGCTCGCCGGCAGCCTGGGCATCGCGCCCACCGGCAACGTCGACCCCGAGCGCCGCTATCCGTCGATGTTCGAGCCGATCCACGGCTCGGCCTTCGACATCATGGGCCAGGGGCTGGCGAATCCCATCGGCACCTTCTGGTCGGTGGTGATGATGCTCGAGCACCTGGGCGAACCCGCCGCGGCCGCGCGCCTGATGGCGGCGATCGAGCGGGTCACCGCCGATCCGTCGCTGCACACCCGCGACCTCGGCGGCACGGCCACCACCGTGCAGGTCACGCGCGCGGTCTGCGCGATGCTCGCCGACGGCGCGCGTCGCGCCGCCTGATCCGAAGGGCCCGCGCGTCGACGCGGGCCGCACCCACGAGGAGACGCCCATGTGCTTCGATCCCCGCCGCGCGCTGCGCGGCGCGCTCCATGCGGCCGCCGCCGCCTCGCTCGCGCTGGCCACCGGACTCGCGTCGGCGCAGGCCTGGCCGCAGCGGCCGGTCTCGCTGGTGGTGCCGTTCCCGCCGGGCGGCACCACCGACGTGCTGGCCCGCGCGCTCGGCGAGCGGCTGTCGCAGGCGCTCGGCCAGCCGGTGCTGGTCGAGAACCGGCCCGGCGCGGGCGCCACGCTGGGCGCCGAGCAGGTGGCCCGCGCGAAGCCAGACGGCCACGTGCTGCTGGTGGGCGCGGTCCACCACGTGATCGCCTCGAGCGTCTACCGGAAGCTCGCCTACGACTTCCAGAAGGACTTCGCACCGGTCACCACGATCGCGATGGTGCCCAACGTGCTGGTCGTCAACGCGGCCACGCCCGCGAAGACGGTGGCCGAGCTGGTCGCACTCGCACGCTCGCAGCCCGGGAAGATGGCCTACGGCTCGAACGGCAACGGCACCGCGCAGCACGTGATCGGCACCACCTTCCAGTCGATGACCAAGACCGAGCTGATCCACGTGCCCTACAAGGGCAGCGCGCCGATGGCCACCGACCTGCTGGGCGGCCAGATCGCGATGTCCTTCGACACGGTCACGCCGGTGCTGCCGCACATCCGCAGCGGCAAGCTGCGCGCGCTCGCGGTCACGACCGCGAAGCCCTCGTCGGCGCTGCCCGATGTGCCCACGCTCGACCAGGCGGGGCTCAAGGGCTTCGACGTCGGCACCTGGTTCGGCCTGCTTGCGCCGGCCGCGACGCCGCCCGAGGTGCTGCAGCGGCTGGCCGCCGAGTCGACGCGGATCATCCAGTCGCCCGAGTTCCGCAAGCGGATGGAGGAGATCGGCGCCGAGCCGGTGGGCGAGGGGCCGGCCGAGCTCGCGAAGCGGATCCGGGAGGAGACCGAGCGCTTCGCGAAGGTGGTGAAGGAGGCGAACATCTCGCCCGAATGAGGTCGGGCCGAGGTAGGCTGCGCGCTCCCTCGCTCCTGCCCGGATCCCCTCGTGTTCGTCGTCTGGCTGATCGGCCTCGCGCTCGCCGTCGCGGCGCCCGTCGTCCTCGTGCTCGCGCTGCGCCGGGTCGTCGACCCCGACACGCGCGCGGGCGGCGCGATCGTCCTCGCCGCCGGGCTCGCGGGCGCGATGGCCGGCTTCTTCTTCTCCACGGCGGTGGAGTTCGTGTCGGAGCGGCGCATCGACACGCTCAACGACGCGTGGTGGGCGGCCGTCGCCGCGGGCTTCACCCTCGGGGCGCTCGCCGGGGTCGCGGTCCACGCGTCCCGGGTGGCCCGCACCCGGATCGAGCGGGAGCTGCGGGCGCTCGACGCGCCGGCCCCCGTCGCGCCCGATCGATCGGGTCGTCCGCCCCGCCGCCCGGCGGACCGGGACGACGCGTGAACGCCCGCGTCGCCCCGGCCGCCGTTCCCCGGACCACGGTCCTCGCGCTCGCCGCCGCGGTGCTCGCGGCCGCCAGCTTCATCGCGATGGACGGCACCGCCAAGTGGCTCGGCGAACGCTACGGCACGGCGCAGGTCACGTTCCTGCGCTTCGCCTGCGGCACGCTGTACGCGGTGCCGCTCTGGCTGATGTGGCGCCCGGCGCTGCCGACGCGGCCCCAATGGCGCTGGCACCTGCTGCGCAGCGCGCTCCTGCTCGTGGCGCTGCTGACCTGGTTCTTCGCGCTGAAGGCGCTGCCGCTCGTTCAGGCGGTGGGCATCGGCTACATGGCGCCGCTCTTCATCTCGCTGCTGGCGATGTGGGCGCTGCACGAACGACCGTCGCGCTGGCTGTGGGCGGCGCTGGCCCTGGGGATGTCCGGCGTGTTCGTCGGGCTGTGGCCCGAGCTGGGGGCCGCCGACGTCGGGGGCAGCGGGTCGCGGCTGCTGGGGATGGCGGCCGCGGGCGTGTCCGCCCTGGCCTATGCGGGCGTGATGGTGGTGGCGCGCCACCAGGCGCGGCAGGACGCGCTCTGGACCATCCTGCTGGTGCAGAACGTGGTGCCGTTGCTCGCGCTCGCCGTCCCGATGGCGTGGCTGTGGGAACCGATGCGACCGTCCGACGTCCCGGTCCTGCTGCTGATGGGCGCGTTCGCGACGATCGGCATGATGGCGATCACCTGGGCCTACGCGCACGTGGAGGCGAGCCGGGCGGCGCCGCTCGAATACACCGGACTGGTGTGGGCCGGTCTGCTCGGCTGGCTGGTCTTCGGCGAGATGCCCTCCGGATGGAGCCTCGGCTCCGCCGCGCTGATCGTGCTGGGCTGCCTGCTGCTGCTGCGGCGCTGAACGCGCGCCGCGTCGCCCTCACCCCGCCGTCGCCCGCAGCCGCCGCACCACCTGCACGATCCGTTCCTCCGTCGCCGGGGTCGCGGCCGCCGAGGCCTCGGGCCGCACGAGCAGATCGCCGCGCGTCCATCGCTCCGTCAGCTCGCGCCACTGCGCGCGCGCCGTCGCCACCGCCGCGAGCTTCACGTGGCCGAAGCCGCGGATCCGTTCGGGCACCGACGCGATCCGCGTCGCCAGCGGCAGGCGCGCGGCGTCGAGCTCGGGCAGCAGCGACTCGATCGTCGTGCGGTACTCGTCGACCAGCGCGCGTTCGAGCCTGCGCTCTGCGCCGCGGCCGAACACGTCGAGCGGCCCGCCCCGCAGCCGCCGCGCGGCCGCGAGCAGCCGGAACGCCGGCATCGCCCAGCGCGCGTCGACCGCGAGCTTGCGCGGCGTGCCGTCCGGTCGCCGGAACCGGGCGCCGAGCGACGCCAGGAACGGCGGCGCGAGGTGCAGCTTCAGCCCGTCCCAGCCCTCGAACTGCTCGGCCAGCGCGCGCTCGAAGCCGCCGTCGACGTAGAGCCGCGCGACCTCGTACTCGTCCTTCACCGCCATCAGCTTCGACAGCGCGCGTGCGACCGCCGCGGTCAGCGGTCGGTCCGCCTCGCGCAGCAGCGCGCGTCGCGGGTCCGGCGCGGCCGCGCGCTCGCCCCGGCCGGTGGTCGCCGCGTCGCGGAGCG
>JBAXJZ010000163.1:0-8356 GCA_037137595.1 Burkholderiales bacterium
GACTCGTGGGCGATGCCGGTCTCGGCGGTCATCTCGCCCATGAAGCAGTGCACGGTGGCGTCCTCGCCGCGGGCGCGCACGGCCATCGCCGCACCCACCGCGATCGGCAGCACGCCGCCCACGATCGCCGACGAGTAGATCCGATGCTCGGGAAAGCACAGCGAGATCGAGCGGCCGGCCATGATCTCGGCCATCACCTGCTCCTCGGGCACGCCCTTGAGCAGGCACTGGTAGTGCGAGCGCCACGAGCAGAACACCCAGTCCTGCGGCCGCACGTCGCGGAAGAGCGCGATCATCTGCGCCTCGTTGCCCGAGTACAGGTGCACCGGGGCCCGGATCTTCGCGTCGTTGAACAGCGCCGCGACGCGGTCCTCGAAGGCGATCAGCGATTCGACGGTGTGCATGGCCCCCTCCTCACTGCAGGCCGTCGGGCTGGTACAGCACGACGCGGCTGCCGCCGTTCTCGAAGCCGAACGGCACGTGCACCAGGTCGCTCAGCGTCTCGCGAACGCGGGCCTGGCGCTCCGGCGGCACGAACAGCAGCATGAAGCCGCCGCCGCCCGCGCCGAGCAGCTTGCCGCCGAGCGCGCCGGCCTCGCGGGCGTCCTCGTAGATGCGGTCGATCTCGGGGGTCGACACCCGGTCCGAGAGTTCGCGCTTCAGGCTCCACGCCTGGTCCATCAGGCGGCCGAAGTCGGTGATCGGGCGGTCGGCGTCGCGCAGGATCCGCAGCGCGTCCTCGACCATGCCGCGCATCGTGTTCAGTTCCTTGGCGCGCTTGTCGAGGTTGTCGATCGTCGACTTCGCCACCTCGGAGGCGATCCGAGACAGGCCGGTGAAGCACAGCATCAGGTGCGACTGGAAGTGCTCGAGCCGCTTGCGGTTCAGCACCACCGGCGAGACGGTGAACTCGCCGCTGCGGTGGAACTCGATGCGGTTGAAGCCGCCGTAGGCCGCCGCCACCTGGTCCTGCGAGCCGACGTTCTCGCCGATGATCCGCTGCTCGACGTGCAGCGCGTCGCGGGCCAGCTCCTCCTTGGAGACGTAGCGCCCGTCGTAGGCCGCCAGCGCGTTCAGCAGGCCGACGGTGAACGACGAGCTCGAGCCCAGGCCGGAGCGCGCGGGCAGGTCGCCGTCGTGGTGGATCTCCATGCCGTGGCGCGGCCGGTGATGGGTCAGCACCGCGCGCACCGCCGGGTGCTTGATCTCGGAGACCTCCTGGACCGTCTCGATCGCCGAGTAGACGATGCGGTGCCTGTGCTCGAAGAACGGCGGCAGGTAGCGGCAGCTGATGTGGCAGTACTTGTCGATCGTGGTCGACAGCACCTCGCCGCCGTGGCGGAGGTACCAGCCCGGGTAGTCGGTGCCGCCACCGAAGAAGGAGATGCGGTAGGGGGTGCTGGTGATGATCATGTCGGGTGCGGCTCGCGGGAGGGGATCGAGGGCTAGTCTAGGGACGCGAACGCTTTGACGGCGGCCCCGGGCCGGACCGCGGGATGCGCGACGAACCTGGCCCGACGAACGGACGGCCGCCGTTGTCGAAGGGCCGCGAGGCCGACGCGGGCGCGGGGCGGGAGGTCGCCGGAGCGTCCTGCGGACCGCCGTCGGCGTCGCCCGTCGAGGCCCCCGTGCGCACACAGGGGTCGGCCGGCGCAGCGCCGGATCGCGCCGGACGCGACCCGCATACCGTTCGGCGAGCGCGGCGGACCGACCGTCGCGGCCCCGCTGTGGTCCGTCGGAGCGCGGGGCGAGACTCAGCCGTCCTTCGCGAGCCCTCATGGCCGACGCCACCGCCCTTCTCGAACGTCCCCTCGGCCACGACACGGCCGCCGACCGCACCCTCGAGGTGACGGTCGTGATGCCGTGCCTGAACGAGGCGCGCACCGTCGCCACCTGCATCGCCAAGGCGCTCGGCTGGTTCGAGCGCGCCGGCGTGGCCGGCGAGGTCGTCATCGCCGACAACGGCTCGACCGACGGATCGCGCGAGATCGCGGTTGCCGCCGGCGCGCGCGTGGTCCGCGTCGAGCGTCGCGGCTACGGCGCCGCGCTGATGGGCGGCATCGCCGCGGCCCGCGGCCGGTTCGTGGTGATGGGCGACGCCGACGACAGCTACGACTTCTCCGAGCTCGACACCTTCGTCTCGCGGCTGCGTGCCGGCGCGCAGCTGGTGATGGGCAACCGCTTCGCCGGCGGGATCGCCGAGGGCGCGATGCCGCCGCTGCACCGCTGGCTCGGCAATCCGGTGCTGTCCTTCATCGGACGGCTGCTGTTCCCGACGCGGATCGGCGACTTCCACTGCGGCCTGCGCGCGTTCGACCGCGATGCGATCCTCGCGCTCGGCCTGACCTCGCCCGGCATGGAGTTCGCGAGCGAGATGGTGATGCGCGCCAGCCTCGCCGACCTGCGGATCGAGGAGGTGCCCACGACCCTGGCCAAGGACGGCCGGGACCGTCCGCCGCACCTGCGCAGCTGGCGCGACGGCTGGCGCCACCTGCGCCTGCTGCTCATGTACAGCCCGCGCTGGCTGCTGCTGTACCCGGGGCTGGCGCTGCTGCTGACCGGCGGTTCGGCGTCGCTGCTGCTGACGCTCGGACCGGTGACGATCGGCCGGGTCGGCTTCGACGTGCACACGCTGCTCTACGCGGCCACGGCCTCGGTCCTCGGCCTGCAGCTGTCGCTGCTGGCGGTGATCACGAAGGCGGCCGGCGTCGCGGCCGGCCACCTGCCGCGACGGCGGGGCTGGGACCTGCTGGTGCGCACCTTCACGCTCGAGCGCGGCCTCGTGGTCGGGCTGGGCCTGCTCGGCCTGGGCCTGGGCGCCGGCCTGCTGTCGGTGATGGAATGGGCCGGCACGGGTCTGTCCGGACTCGATCCGTCGCGAACCATGCGGGCCGCGATCCCCGCCGCGACGCTGGTGCTGGCGGGCGCCGAGGTGCTCGCCGCCTCCTTCGTGCTCAGCTTCGTCATGCAGCCCCGGGGTGAACCGGCGGCCGCGGCGCCGCGCGCCGCCGCGCGCGCGCGTCTCGCGGGATGACCGCGTCGCGGCCGGCACCCGGCCGCGGATCCGGTCGTCGTCCGCCGGAGTTCCGTCCATCGGCCGAGCCGCAGCCTCGCGACGCCGCTGCCTAGAATCGTGTCCGACACCGTTTCCGCGCCTACCCGTCCACGCATGCTCCGCCGAGCCGCCGATCCCTCCGCCGCCTCGCCCCAGGACGCCCTCGACCGGCCGCTGATCACCGGCCTGCCCACGCCGCGCCCGCCCGCGCCCGCGCGTCGCTCGAGCGGCCTGCGCGAGCGGATGCGTGCCGCCGGCATCCACCTGCTCATCTGCCTGGCCGTCGCCGCGGTCGTGTCCGTGGTCGTGTTCGGCGCCTGGTACCCGGGCCCGATGCCTTCGCTGCTCGGCGTCGGCGCGATCCTGGCCATCGTCATCGGCGTCGACGTGATCGTCGGACCGATCTTCACGCTCCTGGTCTTCGACCGCAGCAAGCCGAGGTTGAAGTGGGACCTCACGGCCATCGGCGTGGTGCAGATCGTCGCGCTGATCTACGGCGTGCACACCCTCTACCAGGGCCGCCCGGCCTTCATCGTGCTGGCCAAGGACCGGTTCGAGGTGACCTCGCCGGCCGACCTGCGCCCCGAGGACCGCGAGGCCGCCCGCGACAATCCCCACGCGAAGATCGATCCGCTGCGGCCGCGCTGGATCGCGGCCCGGCTGCCCGAGTCGCAGGACGAGCGGATGGCGATCTCGCTCGAGGCGCTGTCGAACGGCCGCGACATCCAGCACCACCCGAAGCTCTACGTCGACTACGCGAGCGAGCGCGACACCGCGCTGGAGCGGGCCTTGCCGATCGCGCGGCTGCGCACGCTGAATCCCGGCCGTGCGGCCGAGATCGACGCGCTGGTGGCCGCCAGCGGCCGCGCGGAGGGCGACCTGCGCTACCTGCCGCTGCGCGGACCCGCCAACGACGGCGCGGTCCTGATCGACGCGAAGGACGCGTCGGTCGTCACGCTCGCCGCGCTCGTGCCCTGGTGACGCGGGTCAGCGCGGCGCCTCGTCGCGCCGCGCGAGCGCCGCGCGGATCACGCGCCGCAGCGCGCGCGCCGAGTCCGCCGGGTCGCCCCGGGCGAACAGATCGGTGATCACCGCCACCGCCTCCGCGCCGGCCTCGATCGGCAGGTGGGCGTTGGTCCGGTCGATGCCGCCGATCGCCACCGCCGGCAGTCCGGCCGCGCGGGCCCGCGCGAACAGCGACAGCGGCGCCCGCACCGCGGCGGGCTTGGTGGACGACGCGAACACGCTGCCGAAGCCGACGTGGTCGGCCACGCCCGTCACGCCGACGGCGCGCGACCAGTCGTCGTAGCAGGAGACGCCGAGCAGCCGCCGCGGGCCGATCCGCGCCCGGATCGCGGACGGATCGCCGTCGTCGCGGCCGACGTGCACGCCGGCGGCGTCGATCGCCAGCGCGAGCGCGACGTCGTCGTTGACGATCATCGGCACGCCGGCCGCGTCGCACAGCGCCTTCAGCTCGCGGGCGAGCGCTTCGCGGCGCGCCGGTTCGCCGCCCTTCACGCGGAACTGCAGCATGTCGATGCCGCCGTCGAGCGCGCGCGAGACCGCGTCGCGCTGGCGGGCGGCGTCGAGGTCGTCGAGGGTGATCGCATAGAGACCGCGGGGCGGCGCGGGCGGCGGGGGGGAGTCGGCTGGAACGGACACGGCGGGGCCCTCGGGGAACACGGTCGGGCGGGGCGAATCGGCGACCGGCCGCTCGTCGAGCACGCCGCCGCGGCACCCCGGTCCGACCGAGGATACCTGCTCCCCTCGACCGCGCGCCCCGCGCCGACCCGCCCGGCGTCCGCGCGCGTGCAGGCCGTCCGGACCCGTGGCGCCCGGCCGACCCGCCCGTCGGCCGGGCGGCGGATCCCGTCGGCACGAGCGGGTAACATCCGTCGCTTCACTCTCTAATGACTCACGGACACGGCATGAGCGAGCAAGCGACCCGGACCTTCATGTGCCTGATCTGCGGCTGGATCTACGACGAGGCCGCGGGGGTGCCCGACGAGGGCATCGCGCCGGGCACGCGCTGGGAGGACGTCCCGATGAACTGGACCTGCCCCGAGTGCGGTGCCCGCAAGGAAGATTTCGAGATGGTCGAACTCTGACGTGCAAGTGGTTCTGCCGAAAGCGTTTCTTTGACCCGATGGTGACGGTTTGGCTACACTCCGGGGCACCTCGCGGCCGCCCCTCCGTCGCGGGTCGCGAGGACTGACATGAGTGCGATGGACTCGATCGCCGGCCTGAAGGTCATGGTCATCGACGACAGCAACACGATCCGGCGCAGCGCCGAGATCTTCCTGTCTCAGGCCGGTTGCCGGGTCATCGTCGCCGAGGACGGCTTCGACGCGCTGGCCAAGGTCTCCGACCACGGCCCCGACCTGGTGTTCTGCGACGTGCTGATGCCCCGCCTGGACGGCTACCAGACCTGCGCGCTCATCAAGAAGAGCCCGCGCTTCCACGCCACGCCCGTCGTGATGCTGTCGAGCAAGGACGGTCTGTTCGACCGTGCGCGCGGCCGCATGGTGGGCTGCGAGGAGTACCTGACGAAGCCGTTCACCAAGGACAGCCTCCTCAAGTGCGTCGCGCAGCACGCCCGCCGCGCGATCGGCGCCTGAGCGGGAGCGGACGATGGCCGCGCAGAAGATCCTCGTCGTCGACGACTCGCCGACCGAGCGCTTCTTCCTTGCCGACCTGCTGACCAAGCGCGGCTACGCGGTGGTCACGGCCGAGAGCGGGGCCGAGGCGCTCGTGAAGGTCCGCGCCGAGCGGCCGTCGCTGGTGGTGATGGACGTGGTGATGCCCGGCGCCAACGGCTACCAGGTGGTGCGCGCGCTCACCCGGGATCCCGAGACCCAGGCGATCCCCGTCATCCTCTGCACGAGCAAGTCCGCCGAGACCGACCGGATCTGGGGCCTGCGCCAGGGCGCGCGGGCCTACCTGACCAAGCCGGTGAACGCCGAGGAACTGCTGGCGAAGATCGCCGGCCTCGTCCACTGATCGGCCGCCCGCGATGACGCTCCCCCAGTCGACGCCGCAGAAGACCTTCCAGGAACGGCTCGACGCGCGGCTGCGCGACGCCGGCGCCGCCGCGCCCGACCATGCCGCGCGGCTCGGCCTGATGATCGGCGGCCAGCGCTGGCTGGTGGACCTGTCCGAGGCCGGCGAGATCTTGCCGGTGCCCGACGCGATCGCGCCGGTGCCGCTCACGCGCGACTGGCTGCTCGGCCTCGTGAACCTGCGCGGCGCGCTGTTCACCGTCGTCGACCTGCAACGCTTCGCGCAGCTCGGTCGCACCGAGCTCACCAAGGAATCGCGGCTGCTGGCGCTCGCCGGGCGGCTCGAGTTCAACGCGGCCATCCTCGTCACCCGGATGCTGGGCCTGCGCAACGTCGCGTCGATGCGCGTCGACGCGTCGGCCCGCGCGGACGACGCCTTCGGGCCCGCCGGCCGCCCCGACTGGATCGGCCGCACGCTCGTGGACGCCGACGGCCACCCCTGGTACGAGCTCGACCTGGGGCGTCTCGCCGCGGGCAGCGCGTTCCTGATGGTCGGCCGCTGAGCGGCCGCGCGGGGCGCCCGGGCATGGCCTTCAAGTTCCCTCGCTCGCTGCTGCCGCTCGGCGGCGGCGCGCGCACCGTCGATCCCGACACGGCGATCGTCGACGAGGCCGGGCCCGCCGCGCGCTTCGGCGACACGCTGGCCGTGCGGCCGGACGCCGCATCGTCCGCGTCGCCCGCCCGTCGCCGGTTCCGCGTGCCCGGCCTCGATGCGCTCCCCCTGCGCGCGCAGCTCACGGTGCTGTTCCCGCTGCTCGCGGCCTCGCTGCTGCTCGCGTTCGCGTGCATGGGGCTGGAGGGTCGGCAGGCGGCGACGGTGGCCGCGCAGACGCGGCTCGTGGGCGACTCGCTCATGCATTCGCAGCGCCTCGCGAAGGCAGCGCCGCTCGCCGTGCGCGGCGGCGGCGACGCGTTCCGGCAGCTCGCCGAGAGCCGTGGCCGGCTCGCCGAGGCCGTGGCCGCGCTGCAGTCGGGCGGCACGGTCCGCGAGCGCTCGATCGACGCCGTCGACGCCGACCTGCAGCCGCTCGTGCAGCGCGCGGCCGAGCCGTGGCGGCGCAGCGACCAGGCCGCCGGCACCCTGCAGCAGCTGCAGCCGACGCTGTCCTCGATCGCGCAGGCGGCCCGCGCCGTGCTCGACGCGCAGCCGCGGCTCGCCGAACTCGCGGAGCAGACCGTGCTGCTGAAGACCGCGGGCGGGGGCTCGGCGTCCGAGGTCGGCGCGGCCTCGCAGCTGCTGGTGCTGTCGCACAAGCTCGCGCGCGACGTCGGGCAGCTCACCGGCACCGAGGCGGTGAACCTCGAGCTGGCCGCGACCATCGGCCGCGACGCGGCCACCTTCCGCGACACGCTCGACGCACTGCTCGTCGGCCACGAGGCGCGGCGGCTGCCGGCGGCCCGCGAGGGCGAACAGCGCGGCCGGCTGACCGAGCTCAAGGCCGCCTACGGCGAGCTCGCGCGGCCCATCGCGACGCTGGTCGCCGACCTGCCGCGCCTGCCGGGCGCGCGTGCGGCCGAGGCGCGGATCGCGGCCGACAGCGAGCCGCTGCGTGCCGCGCTGCTCGAGCTCCAGGCCCGGCTCGCCGAGCAGGCCTCGGGCAGCGCGCTCTACCGCGGCGGCGTCATCGTCTTCCTGCTGCTGTCGGTGCTGGCGGGCATCGCGCTGGGACTCGTCTACTACCAGGACCTCGACCGGCGGGCCGGCGAGGCCCTCGAGCGACGTGCCGAGGCCGAGCGCCTCGAGCAGGAGGCCAAGCGCACCAACGACCAGAACCAGGCGGCGATCCTGCGGCTGATGAACGAGCTGCAGGAGGTGGCCGACGGGGACCTCACCATCCAGGCCACCGTGACCGAGGACATCACCGGCGCGATCGCCGACTCGGTCAACTACACCGTCGAGGAGCTGCGCAACCTGGTCGCGCGGATCAACACCACCGCCGAGCTGGTGGCCGATGCGTCGTCGAAGGCGCAGACGATCTCGGCGGGCCTGCTCGCCGCCTCCGAGCAGCAGTCGCGCGAGATCCGCGAGACCGGCGAGGCGGTGCTGCGGATGGCCTCGCAGATCAACGAGGTGTCGGCGAGCGCCGGCGAGTCGGCGCAGGTCGCGCGGCAGTCGCTGGGCGCGGCCGAGCAGGGCCGGCGCGCGGTGCAGAACGCGATCGCCGGCATGAACGGCATCCGCGACCAGATCCAGGAGACCGCCAAGCGCATCAAGCGGCTGGGCGAGTCCTCGCAGGAGATC
>JBAXJZ010000164.1:0-8349 GCA_037137595.1 Burkholderiales bacterium
TCGACATAGCCGCGGGCCCAGGCGTCACCGACCATCCGCGTGAGCGGCGAGACGATCTCGGTGACGAAGCGCTCCATGCCGATCCGCAGCTGCGCCTGCGACAGGGCGCGGCGCAGCGACTCGACCTCGTGCGCCTTGACCAGCTCGACGTAGCGCTGCAGGTCCTCGTGCTCGGCGTTCGCGTCGCCCATCGAGCGCGGCGTGACCGAGGACCCGGTGGTCTCGGCGGCCAGCGACTGCAGCTGGTCGATCGGCAGGTGGATGACCTTGCCGGGCCGGTGGCCGGCGTCCATCAGGCGGCGCAGCACGCGCAGCTTGTCCACCTGTTCGATGGGGTAGACGCGTTCGCCGAACTGGTCGCGGTCGGGGTGCGGGAAGCCGTACCGACGCTCCCAGACCCGAAGGGTATCCTTCGAGAGCCCGGTGTCTCGCTCCACCGCCGCGATCGTTCGCGACAGCGCAGGCGTGGCGTTGCGGTCGTTCATGGAGAGTGCTGCTTCCCCGCCTCTGTCTGCCACCGGGCCATCCTTGGACAATGAGGCGAATTGTCCAGGACACTTTTTGACCTGGGGCGTTTGGACTCGTAGTATAGGTCCGCCAATCCGCATTGACTAGGACAACATGGTGGGACCGAGGGTCAGAGAGCCGTCCAAACGCCGTCTGGCAACCTTGTCCGCCGTAGCAATGCTCGTTTGCACCGGACTTGACCTGGACAATTCTGCCACCGCCCAGACGGTGTCCCGGACGCCGGCCCGACAGACGGCGTGCCCCGCCCTCCTCGATCGGACGCTGCCCCGCCTGCAGGACGACGCGCCGCAGTCGCTGTGCCAGTACGCGGGAAAGGTCGCGCTGGTGGTGAACACCGCGAGCTATTGCGGCTACACCCAGCAGTACGAAGGTCTCGAAACCCTGTACAAGCGATACCGTGATCGGGGGCTGGTCGTGCTCGGTTTCCCGTCGAACGACTTCGGCCAGCAGGAGCCGGGGACGTCGAAACAAATCGCGGACTTCTGCTTCAACACCTATGGCGTGGCGTTTCCGATGTTCGCCAAGACCGTCGTCGCCGGCCCCAGGGCCGACCCCCTGTTCGTCGAGCTCGCGAAGCGCAGCGGCTCGCCGCCCAAGTGGAACTTCCACAAGTGGCTGGTCGGACGCGACGGCCAGGTGATCGCCGCCTTCCCGAGCGGTGTCGAGCCGCTCGACGCCGCGCTCGTGCGCGAGATCGACCGGGCGCTGGCGCGCTGAGACCGGCCCCTGCGCCGGGTGGCGCCGAAGTCCGCGTGGACCAGTCAGTCATTTCGTGACTTTCCGGTCAAAGCCGGTTAGCATGGCTGCACGTGTCCACCCGGAGCCCGCGATGAACGCCCCCGAGAAGATCTTCCTGCCCGACGTCCAGTCGGACGCCGACCGCCGCAACCTCGCGATCCAACGGGTCGGCGTCAAGGACATCACCCACCCGCTGACGGTGGCGACCGCCCGGGGCGCGCAGCCCACTGTCGCGAGCGTCGACATGTACGTCGCGCTGCCGCCCGACGTGAAGGGCACCCACATGTCGCGCTTCCTCGAGGTGCTGGCCGCCTCGCACGAGCCGGTCTCGCCCGCGATGCTCCAGGCGCTGATGACCCGGATGCTCGAGCGGCTGGACGCCGAGGCCGGCTACGTCGAGATGCGCTTCCCGTACTTCGTCATGAAGACGGCGCCGGTCTCGGGTGTCGAGAGCCTGATGGATTACCGGGTCACGCTGCGGGCCGAGGCGAAGGCCGGCGTCACCACGGTCACGATGCAGGTGCTGGTGCCGGTCACCAGCCTGTGCCCGTGCTCGAAGAACATCTCCGAGTACGGCGCGCACAACCAGCGCTCGCACGTGACCATCGCCGCCACGCTGCGCGCCGAATTGCAGGTCGAGGCGCTGATCGCGGTCGCCGAACAGGCCGCGTCCTGCGAACTCTGGGGGCTGCTCAAGCGCCCGGACGAGAAGTACGTGACCGAGCGCGCCTACGACAACCCGAAGTTCGTCGAGGACCTGGTCCGCGATGTCGCGATCGGCGTCGAGGCCCTCGACGCGGTGACCGCCTACACGGTCGAGTCGGAGAACTTCGAGTCGATCCACAACCACTCGGCCTACGCGCGCATCGAGCGCGTCAAGGCCTGACGCCTCGGAGGCCGCCATGGGCGCCCCCCTTCGGATCGCGGTGGTCGGCGGTGGCATCGCCGGCCTCGGCGCGGCACACCGCCTCGCCACCCACCACCACGTGACCCTGTTCGAGGCCGGCGACTACGTCGGCGGTCACACGAACACGGTCGACGCGACCGTCGGGGGTGTCACCTTCCCCGTGGACACCGGCTTCCTGGTGTTCAACGAGCGCACCTACCCGAACCTGATCGCGCTGTTCGAGGCGCTGGGCGTGCCCACCGCCGGCTCGGACATGTCGTTCTCGGTGTCGGTCGGCCCGCACGACTTCGAGTGGTGCGGCTCGAACCTGGCCTCGCTGTTCGCGCAGCCGTCGAACGCCGCGTCGCCGCGGTTCTGGTCGATGCTGAAGGACATCCTGCGCTTCAACCGCGAGGCCACCGCGCTCGCCGGCGACGCGCGCCGCGCCGCCGACGCGACCGTGCCGCTGGGCCAGTGGCTCGACGCGAACCGCTACGGGCGTCCGTTCCGCGACGGCTACCTGCTGCCGATGGCGGCCGCGATCTGGTCGTGCCCGACCGCGACGATGCTGGCCTTCCCGGTGGGCAGCTTCGCGAAATTCTGCGACAACCACGGACTGCTGCAGATCGCGAACCGGCCGCGCTGGTTCACCGTGAAGGGCGGCGCGCGGCAGTACGTCGAGAAGATCGTGGCCGGCCTGCAGGACGTCCGCGTGTCGACGCCGGTGCGCGGCATCCTGCGCACGCCGCTCGACGAGGCGCGCGGCGGCCGCGACGCGGTCGCGGTCATCACCGACCACGGCCGCGAGACCTTCGACCACGTGATCCTCGCCAGCCACAGCGACCAGTCGCTCGCGATGCTGAAGGACGCGAGCGACGACGAACGTGCGATCCTGGGCGCCGTGCCCTACCAGCCGAACCGCTCCTACCTGCACACCGACCTGTCGCAGATGCCGAAGCGCCGGCGCGCCTGGGCCGCGTGGAACTACCTGAGCGGCGGCTCGTTCGACACGCCCACCGACCGTCAGCGCTCGGTGGCAGTCACCTACTGGCTGAACGCGCTGCAGCCGCTGCCTTTCGACCGTCCGGTGCTGGTCACGCTGAACCCCATCGAGCCGCCGCGCGACGAGCACGTGCTGCAGACCTTCGATTACTCGCACCCGGTGTTCGACGCCGGCGCGATCGAGGCGCAGCGCCGGCTCCCGTCGATCCAGGGGCTGCGCAACACCTGGTTCGCGGGCGCCTGGACCGGCTGGGGGTTCCACGAGGACGGTCTCAAGTCGGGCCTCGCGGTGGCCGGCGCGCTGCTGGCGCGGACGGACGCGGCGCGCGAGGATCGGTCCGCGGCGATCCGCGTGGCCGCCTGACCCCCGCGCCGCCGACCCCGACGATGAACGACGCCCCGCTGCAGTTCGGCTTCGGACCGATCCGCCACACGCGGCTGCGGCCGGTGCGGCACGCGTTCGGCTACGCCGGCGTGTTCCTGCGGATGCGGATGGACGGCGGCGCCGCGCGCGCCGCCGCCGCGGGGCTGGGCCGCTGGTTCGGCTTCGACTCGGTGGCGCCGGTCTCGTTCCGCAGCGGCGACCACGGCGACGGCAGCGGCATCCCGCTCGACACGTGGGCGCGTCAGATGTGCCGGCAGGCCGGCGTGCTGGCCGACGGCGCGATCTGGCTGCACACCTTCCCGCGGGTGCTCGGCTACGCATTCAAGCCGGTGAGCTTCTGGTTCTGCCACCGCGCCGACGGCGCGCTGGTGGCGGTGATCGCGGAGGTGAACAACACCTTCGGCGAGCGCCACTGCTATCTGCTCTGCGAAGCCGACGGCGGGCCGCTGACCCAGGGCCGCGAGCTGCAGGCGGCCAAGGTCTTCCACGTCTCGCCGTTCTGCTCGGTCGAGGGCCGCTACAGCTTCCGCTTCTTCAACCGGCCGGACCGCGCGCTCGCGCGGATCGACCTGCATGACGACGAGGGGCCGCTGCTCCTCACCAGCCTGTCAGGCGAGCTGGTGCCCGCCGACCGTGCGACGGTGCGCCGCGCACTGTTCGGCCAGCCGCTCTTCACGATCGGCGTGATCGCCCGCATCCACTGGCAGGCGCTCCGGCTCTGGCTGGCGCGCGTGCCCTTCCACAGCAAGCCCGAGCCCCCCGAGGCGTTCGTCACCCGAGGACATCGATGAACCGTCATGCCTCCGCGCGTCCGATGCTCGACGCCGATTCCACGCTGCTGAACCCGGCCGGTGCGCCGATGCTCGACGCGTCCGCGCCGACCGCCGCCGTCTCCGAGCCGATGCCCGCCGCCGCCCGCGCGGTGATCGCGCTGCTGTCGCGGATGCGCGAGGGCCGCCTGACGCTGGTCACGCCGGGCGGCCAGGTGCTCGCCTTCGGCAGCGGCGAGCTGCACGCGACCGTGCGGCTCGCCAACTGGAACGTGTTCGGCGCGTCGCTGTCGAAGGGCGACATCGGCTTCGCCGAGTCGTACATCGCCGGCGACTGGCAGGCCGACTCGCTCGCGGTGCTGATGCAGGTGATGCTCGCGAACCGCGATGTCATCGAGCGCGCGATCTACGGCAGCTGGTGGGGCAGCCTCCTCTACCGCATGCGGCACCTGTTCAACCGCAACAGCCGCGCCGGCAGCCGCCGCAACATCCACGCGCACTACGACCTCGGCAATCCGTTCTACGAGGTCTGGCTCGACCCGAGCATGACCTACTCGAGCGCGCTGTTCGGCGGCGACCCGGCGCGCTCGCTGCAGGACGCGCAGGACGCGAAGTACCGCCGCATCCTCGACGAGCTCGCGCTGCGCCCGGGCGCGCGCATCCTCGAGATCGGGTGCGGCTGGGGCGGGTTCGCCGAGATGGCCGCGCGCGACGGCCTGCACGTCACCGGCCTCACGCTGTCGACCGAGCAGCACGCCTGGGCGACGAAGCGGCTCGCCGACGCCGCGCTCGGCGACCGAGCACGATTCCTGCTGCAGGACTACCGCGACGAGCGCGGCCGATACGACGCGATCGTCTCGATCGAGATGTTCGAGGCGGTGGGCGAGCAGTACTGGCCGTCGTACTTCCAGACGCTGCGCCGCTGCCTCCAGCCCGGAGGCCGTGCCGTGATCCAGACGATCACCATCGACGAGTCGCTGTTCGACCGCTACCGCAAGTCGACCGACTTCATCCAGCAGTACATCTTCCCCGGCGGCATGCTGCCCTCGCCGACCGCGTTCGAGCAGGGCGCGGCCCGCACCGGGCTGGCGGTCGACGAGCGCTTCCGGTTCGGCCTCGACTACGCACGCACGCTGAAGCTCTGGCGCGAGGCCTTCGTCGCGAACCTGCCGCGGATCACCTCCCAGGGCTTCGACACCCGCTTCGCGCGGACCTGGGAGTTCTACCTCGCCTACTGCGAGGCCGGTTTCGCGCAGGGCTCGACCGACGTCGTCCAGTTCACGCTGCGCGCGCCGACCTGAGCGACCACGCCCCGACACCGCACCGCCATGCACCGCACCCTCGTGTCCGCCGCCCTCGCCGCCGTGCTCCACGCGGCGACCGTGCCCGCGTACGCGAACACCGACGCGTCGCCGCCGCCCGCGGTCACGCAGTCCCTCGGCGAGCCCAGGCTCGCCGGCGAGGGCGACCTGCGCTGGTTCGGGCTGCGCGTCTACACCGCGCAGCTGTGGGTGGGCCGTCCCGGCCTGCGCGTCGACCGGCTCGCGTCCGCGCCTTTCGCGCTCGAGCTGCGCTACGCGACCTCGCTCAAGGGCTCGGCGATCGCCGAGCGCAGCGTGCAGGAGATCGAGCGGATGGGCTACGGCGACCCCGCCCGACGCACGCGCTGGGGCGACGCGATGAAGCGGCTGTTCCCCGACGTTGCCCGGGGCGACCGGCTCACCGGCGTCCACGAACCGGGGCGCGGCGCGCGCTTCTTCCACAACGACCGGCCGCTCGGCATCATCGAGGACACCGACTTCGCGAACGCGTTCTTCGCGATCTGGCTCGACGAACGGACGGTGGCCCCGTCGTTGCGCGAGGCGCTGCTCAAGCAGGCGGCCGACGGCGGAGGCGCGCGGTGAGCGGCCCGCTGGACGGTCCGGCGACGGTCGCCCCCGCCGCGCCGCTGCGGCTTCGCGACTACGGCGCCTACGGCGCGCTGCGCGCGCCGCTCGCGCTGCTCGAGCTGCCGCTCTTCGTGCTGCTGCCCACCTTCTACGCCGAACGCCTCGGCGTGGACCTGAGCGTGGTCGGCGCGGTGCTGTTCCTCACCCGCCTGCTCGACGCGGTGATCGACCCCGGCGTGGGCCTGGCGCTCGACCGCCGCCCCGGCCGCGACACCTACCGCCGCGCGATCCTCTGGGGCCTGCCGGTGCTGGCGCTCGGCTTCGCGGCGCTCTTCCTGCCGCCGCCCGGCGTGCCGCTGCCGGCGTGGCTCGCGATCGCCTCGGTGGTGACCTACCTCGCCTACTCGATCGTCTCCATCGCCTACCAGGCCTGGGGCGCGCGGCTCGGCGCCGGGCCGATCGAGCGGGTCCGGGTGACCGCGAGCCGCGAGGGCTTCGGCCTGGTGGGCGTGCTGCTGTCGGCGGCGCTGCTCGTGCCCGAGCGCGCGCCGTGGCTGGTGGCGCTCTTCGTCGCGGGCGCGGCCCTCACCGCGTTCGCGATCCGCGTCGCGCCGGCGCCCTCGGTCCCGGCCGACGCCGGCGTGCCCGCGAGCGCGGGCGCGAGCACGCAGGGGTCGCTCGCGGCGCAGTTCGCCCGCAGCGTCCGCGAGGTCTGGAGCAGCCAGCCGTTCCGCTGGATGCTCGCGGCCTTCATGTTCAACGGCATCGCGACCGCGATCCCCGCGACGCTGGTGCTCTTCTATGTCGGCGACGTGCTGCAGGCGCGCGAACTCGCGCCCGGATTCCTGATCGCCTACTTCCTGGCCGCGGCGATCGGGATGCCCGCTTGGGTGCGGATCGCACGCGCCGCCGGCCTGCGCAACGCGTGGCTGTTCGGCATGGCGCTCGCGGTGTTCGCCTTCGTCTGGGCCTTCGGCCTGCGGGCCGGCGACACCTCGGCCTTCCTGGTCGTCTGCGTGGTGACCGGCTTCGCGCTCGGTGCCGACCTGGCGATCCCGCCCGCGCTGCTCGCCACCGTGCTCGCCGCCGACGACGGCCCGCGCCGCGCCGACGGGGCGTTCTTCGGCGTGTGGAGCCTCGCCACCAAGATCAACCTCGCCACCGCCGCGGGCCTGGCGCTGCCGGTGCTCGACGCGCTCGGCTACCGACCCGGCGGCTCGCCCGCCGACACCGTCGCGCTGTCGGCGACCTACGCGCTGCTGCCCAGCGCCCTGAAGCTCGTCGCCGGGATCGTGCTGCTGCTCGCGCCGCTGCCCCCGGACGACCGCCCCGTCGAGGTGCCCCGATGAACGACGTCCTCCGCCTCCCTCCGCCGGCGCTGCTGCGCCGCCGCGCCGCCCTCGGCGGTCTCGTCGGCACCGCCGCGCTCGCGGCCGGCTGCGCCGGTCCCGAGCCCTCGACCTACGCGGCCGAGAAGCCGGTGCTCGACCTGCGCACCTACTTCGACGGCGACGTCGACGCCTGGGGCGTGTTCCAGGACCGCTCCGGCAAGGTCGTTCGACGCTTCACCGTGAAGATGAAGTGCTCGTGGGTCGGCGACACCGGCACGCTCGACGAGGGCTTCACCTACTCCGACGGCAAGACCGAGCGCCGCGTCTGGACCGTGAAGCGCCAGCCCGGCGGCCGCTGGATCGGCACCGCGGCCGACGTCGTCGGCGAGGCGCAGGGCGTGTCCTCGGGCAACGCGCTGAACTGGCGCTACACGCTGGCGCTGAACGTCGACGGCTCCGTCTGGCACGTGGATTTCGACGACTGGATGTACCTCGTGGACGAGAAGGTGATGCTGAACCGCGCCACGATGAGCAAGTTCGGCATCCGCCTCGGCGAGGTGCTGCTTTCCTTCACGAAGCGCTGAGGACCGACGCCATGGGATCGAGCCTCCTCGACAACCGCTTCGCACCGCTCGAACGTCCCGCCGGCGCGCCGACGCTGCTCGGCCCGATGAACCCGCCGGTGACGAGCTGGGCCAACCGCCGCGTCTGGGTGGTGGGCGCATCGAGCGGCATCGGTGCGGAGCTCGCCCGCGCGCTGCGCCGGCGCGGCGCGCGCGTGGCCGTGTCGGCGCGCCGCGCCGAGGCGCTGCAGGCGGCG